>JAFYVL010000051.1 GCA_017549125.1 Oscillospiraceae bacterium
GGCTCCCCTCGTAGGGGAGCTGTCGCGAAGCGACTGAGGGGTGTAAATGCCAACATTTATGCGGATTTAACAACACCCCTCCGCCCCTTCGGGGCACCTCCCCTACAGGGGAGGCAAAGCGGAAAATTTGAATTTGCTTGTGGATGTTGACGGAAATGTTGCTTGCATAACGGGTTGGTTTTTGGTATAATGTTGCCATAGAAAAAGATATTGGAGGGATTCCAATGGCGAAGCTTTATTTTAAATATGGTGCAATGGGTTCCAGTAAAACTGCCCAGGCACTGATCACCAAGTATAATTACGAGGAGAATGATCTGCAGGTGTGGCTGATTAAGCCCAGCGCAGATACCCGTGATGGTAAAACCATTCTCCGTAGCCGCATCGGCTTGGAGGCAGAATGTGAGATCATTCCGCCGGAAATGGACATTTTGGAGTGTTTCACCCAAAACCGCAAAGGACATTGCGATGTGATCATCTGCGACGAGTGCCAGTTCCTGACTCCCAAGCAGATCGAACAGCTTCGGGAGATCGTCAATGAACATGTGATCCCGGTCATGTGCTTTGGCTTGCGTACGGATTTCCAGACCAATCTGTTCCCCGGCAGCCTGCGGCTTATGGAACTGGCGGATGAGATCCAGGAGATCAAGACCATCTGCGATTGCGGCGCAAAGGCCACGGTCAATGCCCGTATTGACGGTAATGGTCACATTGTGATCCAGGGCGCACAGGTGCTGTTGGGCGGTAACGACGCCTATATTGCTATGTGTCATAAATGCTACATCCGTGGCATCCGTGAAAATAAAACAATTAAATTGCATAAACATTAAAATAAAGGAGAAATCACTATGGAACTGAAAGAAATTTTGGCAAAATGCGACCACACGCTGCTGGGTCAGGCGGCCACCTGGAACGAGATCAAGGCCATCTGCGACGATGGCATGAAGTATAGCACCGCATCTGTGTGCATCCCTGCATCCTATGTGAAGCAGGCGAAGGAATATGTGGGTGACAAGCTGGCAATTTGTACGGTGATCGGCTTCCCCAACGGCTATGCCACCACCGCTTCCAAGTGCTTTATGGCCACGGATGCTGTGGACAATGGCGCAGACGAGGTGGATATGGTCATCAATATTGGCTGGGTCAAGGATGGCAAGTGGGCTGAGCTCACCGAGGAGATCCGTGCCATTAAGGCCGCCTGCAAGGGCAAGCTGCTGAAGGTTATTATTGAGACCTGCCTGCTCACCGACGAGGAGAAGATCCAGATGTGCAAGGTGGTCACCGATGCCGGTGCGGATTACATCAAGACCTCTACCGGATTCTCCACCGCTGGCGCGACTTTCCATGATGTGGAACTGTTTGCCAAGTATGTGGGCAAGGATGTGAAGATCAAGGCCGCCGGTGGCATCTCCAGCCTGGAGGATGCCGAGAAGTTTATTGCCCTGGGCGCATCCCGTCTGGGTACTTCCCGTGTGGTCAAGCTGGCAAAGGCTATGGAAGCCGGTGAAACTGCCAAAAACGACGGCAGCTACTAATTATAAAGGAGTTTTAACTATGGCTAACTTTCCCTCTACCCCTCATATCAATGTGCAAGATGAGATCGGCTTTGGCAAAACTGTGCTGATGCCCGGTGATCCCTTGCGTTCTAAGTTTATTGCTGAAAACTTTTTGGAAAATCCCGTGCTGGTGAATAACGTTCGTGGTGTCCACGGCTACACCGGCTATTACAAGGGTGTTAAGGTGTCCGTTATGGCTTCCGGTATGGGTATGCCTGCCATCGGCATCTATTCCCATGAGCTGTTTAATTTCTTCGGTGTGGAAAATATCATCCGTGTGGGCTCTGCCGGCTCTATCCAGGATCATATTAACCTGTATGACATCGTGATCGCCCAGGGCGCATGCACCGATTCTGCATGGCAGAACCAGTTCCATATGCCCGGTACATTTGCACCCATCGCCTCCTGGGAGCTGCTCAGCGAAGCAGTGAAGGCTTGTGAGGCTAACGGCGCAACCTATCATGTGGGCAATGTGAATTCTTCGGATGTGTTCTACGGTGACCACAAAGACGTACCCGAGGGCTTGGACAGCGTGTACGGTTTGAAGAAGATGGGCGTTATGGCTCTGGAAATGGAAGCCGCCGCCCTGTATATGAATGCCGCTCGTTACGGCAAGCGTGGCCTGTGCATTTGCACCATTTCTGACCATGTGCTTAAGGGTGTGGAGACCACCGCCGCCGAGCGCCAGACCGCCTTTACGGCTATGATGCAGGTTGCTCTGGATGTAGCTGTCGCAATGGAAAACCGTTAAAAATCGATATAAATCCCTGACGGGATTTTTGATATTCCCCTGTGGGGATCGATATGTGCTTTGCACTCGATATGCCCTGCGGGGCGATGGGGATTTATATCATATCGATTTTTACGAAGTAAAAAATATCGATTGAGCACAGGCTCAAATATCGATTGGGTGAAGCCCAAATATCGACAGGAGAATCTTATGGAACAGAAGAATCAACTCAGAGAGGATGCGCTGGACTTTGCTATTACGGTTTCCGATATGTGTGACAAAATTAACAGCTGTTCGGTGTACAAAAATCAATTGATTCGTTCATCGTCTTCTATCGGTGCCAATATTTTTGAGGCAAGGTATGCACAAAGCAATGCAGATTTTATCAGCAAATTGGAGATCGCATTGAAGGAGTGCTATGAAACGGAATATTGGATGGAATTGTTGTATAGAAAGCATGTTATTTCTGATGAACAATTTCAAAATATAACCAATCAATGTGGATCTATCCGCAGAAGATTGATTGCATCTGTAAAAACAATGAAAGCAAAGAATCATACAAGTAGCAAGGAGGTCGTTTGACCTTGAAACGTGTATTTTTGATTGTTCTTGACTCCTTTGGTATCGGTCAAATGGCGGATGCCAAGGCATTTGGCGATGTGGATGTGAACACATTGGCATCCTGCGCCAAATCTTCCAAACTGCAGATCCCCAATATGATCGCTGCCGGTTTGGGTAATATTGAAGGCGTGTCCTGCCTGGAAAAGACCGCAGCGCCATTGGGTGCGTATGCCCGTCTGCAGGAACGCTCCATGGGTAAGGATACCACCATCGGCCATTGGGAAATTGCCGGTTTGGTTTCTGAAAATCCCTTGCCCACCTATCCGGAGGGCTTCCCGGAAGAAATTCTAGAGCCTTTCCGCCAGGCCACCGGTCGTGGTGTGCTGGCCAATGCCCCCTGGTCGGGTACGGCTGTGCTGGAAGCTTACGGCAAGCAGCACATGGAAACCGGCGATCTGATCGTCTATACCTCCGCCGACTCCGTATTCCAGATCGCTGCCCATGAGGACATTGTTCCTCCGGAGCAGCTGTATGAATACTGCCGCATTGCCCGGAATTTGCTTAAGGGCAAGCACGGTGTGGGTCGCGTGATCGCCCGTCCCTTTGTGGGGGAGCCCGGTAGCTTCAAGCGTACCGCCAACCGCCATGACTTCTCCTTAGAGCCCCCGGCCAAGACCTTGCTGGTGGCTTTGCAGGAGGCCGGTAAGGCATCCATTGGCGTGGGCAAGATCCATGATATCTTTGCGGGCATCGGCACTACGGAGCATGTGTATAATACCTCCAATGCCAATGGTATGGAGCATACAGATAGTTATGCAAACCAGAACTGGGAAGGTCTGTGCTTTGTCAACCTGGTGGATTTCGATATGCAGTACGGCCACCGTCGGGATATTGACGGCTATGCCAATGCGCTGACAGAGTTCGATACCTGGCTGGGCAAGTTCCTGCCCAAGCTGGGGGAGGATGACATTCTGATGATCACCGCCGACCACGGCTGTGACCCCGGCTACAGCGCAACCACCGACCACACCCGGGAGTATGTACCCCTATTGGTGCTGGGCAAGCAGGTGCGCCCTGTGGATCTGGGTACACGCACCAGCTTTGCGGACATTGCTGCCACCGTAGCAGAATTGCTGAATGTTACCCTGGATACCCCCGGCATCAGCTTTGCTAAGGAAATTATTGTAAACTAATTATGTAAACCTGCGCCGTAGGGCGGGGGGCTTGCTCCCGCCTTTATAAACATCATGGAATTATTAAAACGAAAACATACACGCTTAAAGGATTATGACTATAGTTTGCCTGGCTATTATTACATTACAATCCACATGCAAGGCGATGATATTCTATCTGTGATCGGGGATGGAGAATGCCCGATGGTAACATTGACACCTGCCGGTTGGGTGGTGCATGAGCAGTTGTTTGCCCTGGAACAGCGATATAGTTATGTGAAAATTGATAAGTATGTTATCATGCCTACCCATATTCATGCTATCATACGTCTGGTGGGTGAGTGTGAGGGGACCGGACGATCTTCATTGACAGATATTGTCTGCGCGTTTAAGTCGCTAGCAACCAGACAATGCAATCAGATTTTTCAATCTCCGGGTAAGAAGTGGTTTCAGACATCCTTTTATGAATCTGTCCTTAGAAATGAGGCGGCGTACAGGGAATGTTGGCGTTATATCCACGAGAATCCCCACAAATGGGCATTGAATCCGGAGGATAGATAGTTGTCGGAAGTATGTTCCCTCATAGAGAACAACCAACCTATCGTAGGGCGGGGGCTCGCTCCCGCCAAAACCGTAAATACCAACACCGATGCTATATTTTACTGCGGCATGGCGGGAGCAAGCCCCCGCCCTACGGTGCGCATCACTGATGATTGGATGGCGGGAGCAAGCCCCCGCCCTACGGTTCGTATTATTGATTATTGGGTGGTGGGAGTGAGTCCCCACCATACAGGAGGATGATTATGACACCAGAAAAATTGATGGACTTGGCTGTGGAGGCCATGGGACATTCCTATTCGCCTTATTCCGGCTATCAAGTAGGCGCAGCGCTTTTGTGCGTCGATGGTACGGTGTACCAGGGCTGCAACGTGGAAAACGCATCCTACAGCCCTACCATTTGCGCAGAACGGACAGCCATTTTTAAGGCCATCTATGATGGCAAACGGGAGTTTACCGCAATAGCGGTCTGCGGCGGCAAGGGTGGAGAGATTACCGGACAGTTTCCGCCCTGCGGTGTGTGCCGCCAGGTCATGGCGGAATTCTGCAAGCCGGATTTTCAGATCCACCTCCATAAAAATGGCGGCGGCATCGAAACCTTCACTCTGTCACAACTCCTGCCCCAAAGCTTTTGCTTGTAAAGTCGATATAAATCCCTGGCGGGATTTTCGTTATTCCCCTATGGGGATCGATATGTGCTTTGCACTCGATATGCCCTGCGGGGCGATTGGGATTTATAGCATATCGAATTCCTGCATTGCAGGAATATATCGATTTTTGCGAAGTAAAAAATATCGATTGGGCGAAGCCCAAATATAGACAACACGGCACCCCTTGACGGGATGCCGTGTTTTTGCATCAAATTTCAATTTATCGCACAATCCGGTAGGGCGGGGGCTTGCTCCCGCCTAAAAGGTAAAGACCAGCACCGATGCCGTATTGGGGTGCGGCATGGCGGGAGCAAGCCCCCGCCCTACAGTGCCCTAACGGAACGATAAATTGGAATTTAAAACGCATGGGCGTTTCATCCCAATACGCGTTAACCTTGGGTAATAAAGATGATTGCCCAGAGTTTGTGCGTATTGCCTGGCCGTGCTACGGCCTATTGTTTTGTCAATTCCTGTACCTTTTTTGCGATCTCGCAATTGGGGGTGTGGGGGCAGCAGCCGTAATCGCAATCGACTTCCAGCAATTCACCGTCTGCGGTGATGACTACCACCATGCGGCTGCCGTCAATGCTACGGCAATAGCCACTTAAAATGGATTCTACTTCCATATATATCCTCTCTCTGTGAAGAAAAATCGGCTCAATATTGAGCCGATTTTTTAGTTTGTGTTTACCAGCCCAGCATTCTGTGGAACAGATCCATATACTTACCGGCAGGAACGTCCCAGCTGAAGTCCTGGATCATATCTGTGTACTGAAGCTTGCGGAATGCCTCGGGATTCTGGTTGTACAGAGCCAAGGCACGCTTCAGCGCACCCAGGAAATCGTCGCCGTTGTAGCTCTGGAAGGTGAAGCCCAGACCGCCTTCACCCTGTTCGTTGACAGGGGGTACGGTGTCCTTCAGACCGCCGGTGGCATGTACCACAGGTACAGTGCCGTAACGCATAGCGTTCATCTGGCTCAGACCACAGGGCTCGCTCTTGGAGGGCATCAGATAGATGTCACCGCCTGCGTAGATACGGGAAGCCAGACCCAGATCGAAGGTGATCTTAGCGGCTACCCGATCGGGGAACTCATTAGCCAATTCCCGGAAGAATGCTTCAAACTGCGGCTCACCTGTACCCAGGATCAGCAGCTGGCAATCCTCTTCCCACAGCAGCTTACGGGCAATATAGACCAGCAGATCCAGACCCTTGTGACCGGCCAGACGGGTGACCATGACCATCAAAGGCACATCTGCTCGCACAGGCAGACCCACTTCCTCCTGCAAAGCGGCCTTACAAGCGGCCTTGCCTTCCAGGAAGGTGTCCGCATTGTAATGGGCAGGCAGGGCAGGATCTGTTTCCGGATTGAAGGTGTTCACATCAATGCCGTTGGTGATGCCGGTAAGCTTCCAGCTGACCTGGGACAGAATATTGTCCAGACCGTGGGCATAGTAGGGGTACATCAGTTCCCGGGCATAGGTCTCAGAAACGGTGGACACCAGCTCGGCGGACACGATTGCGCCCTTCATCATATTCACGGAATTGTTCATTTCCAGCACGCTGCGAGCATCCCAGGGCAGACCCAAGGTGTCATCAAAGAAGTCACGGTTTGCCCAGCCTTGATACTCGATGTTGTGGATGGTGAACAGACACTTGGTGTAGGGGAAGATGCTACGGTACTGCGCATTGAGCATGGTGGGAACCAATGCGGTCTGCCAGTCGTTGCACTGCAGCACATCGGGATAATACTCCATGGCTGCCATAGCATCCAGGCAGGCACGGGAGAAGAAAGCGTAACGCTCACTGTCGTCACCGTGTCCGTAGATAGCGCCGCCACGACCGCCAAAATAATACTGGCTGTCGATGAAGTAGACCTGCACACCGTCAAAGCGGTTCTTCAGCCGCATCACACCGGCATACTGCTGCCGCCAGCCCAATGCCACCTGGAAATAGCAGACCTGCTCTACCTCGTAGGCGGGATTTTCTTTGATTTTTTGATAGTAGGGAAGGAACAGGGAAACCTCATTGCCTTCGATCCGTGCCAATGCGGCAGGTAAAGCCTCCATCACATCGCCCAATCCGCCGGACTTGGCGTAAGGTGCGCCTTCGGAAGCTAAAATGGCAATTTTCATACGGTTTCTCCTCTCTTGATAATGATGGGGTTGCTGGGTGTGCCCACAAGACGGGCACCGGGGCGAACGGTGACATTCTTATCCAGAATGGCATACTTGATCTCCGCATCCTTGCCGATGACGGTATCGTTCATGATGATGGAGTTCTCCACATCTGCGCCCTCTTCCACAGTGACCTGACGGAAGATGATGCAATCCTCGGCCTTGCCTTCCAGCATACAGCCGTCGGCAACGATACAGTCCTTGATCTGGCAATCCTCGCCGTAATAGGTGGGAACACGGTCACGAACCTTGGTATAGACCGGGTGGTTGTAATGGAACAGGTCGTGACGGATCTCTTTGTTGATCAGAGACATGGAGTTGCTGAAATATTCCTCCACAGACTCGTTGTACATCACGTGACCCTTGAAGCGGTACACATTGATGGACAGCTGACCGGCCTGCCACAGACCCAGCACCAGATCCCGATCCATGTGGTACAGGTTACGGGCAATATGCTCCTTGACCTGCTGTATCAGCCACTTCTTGGACAGGATGAAAATATCCATAGAAGCATCGTATTCACTAGATGCGGCATAGTCTACCACGATGTCCTGTACGTTACCCTGGTCGTCCAGCTTCAAAGCCATATCCAGCATCTTTTCACCGTTGGCGATGCCGGTCTTGGTGACGATGGTAATATCCTTGCCGCTGTCAATATGAGAAGCCAGCACGCTGTTCAGATCGATGTTGCTGAGTACAGCAGAGTCGATCATGATCAGATACTCGTCCTCATCGCCATAGGTCAAAAAGTCCATGGCATAGTGCAAAGATTCCAGCTTGCCACGATAGTTGTTGCGAGTGCTCATGGCATAGGGGGTCAAGAATTCCAGACCGCCCTCTTCCAATTCCAGACCCCATTCTTCACCGGAACCGATGTGGTTGAGCAGGGATTGGTAATTGTATCGGGTGATAATACCCAGATGGCGCACACCTGCGGCGGCCAGATTGGACAGGGCGAAGTCTACCTGGCGGTAACGACCGCCGAAGGGAAGACTGGCCATGGTACGCTTTTCGGTCAGCGCGCTGATATTGCCGTCATTGGCAAAAATGATACCCATAGTTTTCATTGCAGTTTCCCTCCTTACAGCATTTCACCGGGCTTGAGCACGGTGTTGGCTTCCACCACAGCGCCCTTAGCGGTTACGCTGATCTCTTTGGCCTGGTCGGGTTCAAAAGCGCCGCCTACCACAGCGTTCTGGCAGACCTTGCTGTTCTCGCCCAGGATGGCATGACGTACAACAGCGCCGGGTTCGATCACAACACCGGGCATAACCACGCTGTCCTCTACCAATGCGCCTTCACCGATGGTGCAGCCGATGGAGATGATGCTGTGACGGACAGTGCCGTAGACCTCACAGCCTTCTGCAATGAAGCTGTTGTAGATCTTGGAATCACCGTCGATGTAAGAGGAAGGATAGGCATCGTTACGGGCGTAGATCTTGCTGCGCTCGTCACCACGGATGTTAAACTCCGGCTCTTTGCCCAGAAGCTCCATGTTGGCTTCCCACAGAGAGTCGATAGTACCCACGTCCTTCCAATAGCCTTCAAAGGGATAGGCCATCATCTTGTGACCGGCATTCAGCAGGCTGGGGATGATGTTCTTACCAAAGTCGTTGGAGGAATTGGGGTCTTCCTCGTCAGCCACCAGAGCATCGTGAAGTACCTTCCAGTTGAATACATAAATACCCATGGAAGCGTTGGTGGACTTGGGCTTGGGGGGTTTCTCCTCAAATTCATAGATGGAGTTGTCGGGGTTGGTGTTCAGAATACCAAAACGGGAAGCCTCTTCCAGAGGCACGTTGCGCACAGCGATGGTGCAGGCAGCGTTGTTCTTCTCGTGGTACTTGACCATGGCGGCATAGTCCATCTTGTAGATGTGGTCACCGGACAGGATCACCACATAATCCGGATCAAAACGCTCAATGAAATCGATATTCTGATAAATGGCATTGGCAGTGCCCTTATACCAGCCGCTCTTCTTGTCGTGCCGCTCGTAGGGAGGCAGAACCTGGGCGCAGCTGTGGGTCTTGTTCAAGCCCCAGGGCTGACCGTTACCAATGTATTCATTCAATTCCAAAGGCTGATACTGGGTCAAAATACCCACCGTATCGATGCCGGAGTTAACGCAGTTGGATAAGGGGAAGTCGATGATGCGGTATTTACCGCCAAAGGGAACAGCAGGCTTTGCGGTCTTCTCGGTGAGGACCTTCAGACGGCTGCCTTGACCACCGGCCAGCAGCATTGCGATGCATCGTTTTTTCTGAAAATACATGGTCGTAACTCCTTAGTTTCGTTCGATTCTACATGGCTGGAAAAGGGTCTTTTCCAGCTTATATATGTACTAATATAGAATAACACATTCCTTTAAATTTTTAAAGAGACAAAATACATAAAATATTCATAAGTTTTCTGTCATATATCACAATCCGTTTTCCGGAAAACGACTGATATCTGTCATAAGCGACAAAACCTGCCATCCGCAGGGATGGCAGGGCAGATGTCATAGGGAAAACAGGGGACGAGCCACCCGTTTATACAGAAGCATGGTCAGCAGGCTGACAGCAATGCCCTTGATCAGATTCAAAGGCACAACACAGATCAGTACCAGACTCCAAACAGAATCAATGCTGCTGTGGATGGCAGTGCCTGCACCGATAATGGCTTCCATGGGCATGAACATTTCCGCAAACTTGGGCAGCAGATACAAAGCGTTAAAGGCGCTGCCGAAGGCGGTGAGTATCACCGTGCCAAGGGCTAAGCCCCAAATGGCGGTGGCACGGCTCTTTTTGATATGATAGACGATCAGCGCGGGTAATACCATGCTGCAGCCTACCACGAAATTGGCAAAATCTCCCACAAAAGCGGTGGATGTACCTTTGAGCAGCAGCTTCAGCAGGATCTTCAATGCCTCGCAGACCACCGCTGCAGAAGGTCCTAAATAGAAACCGCAGAGCATCACCGGCAGCTCGGAAAAGTCCAGCTTGTAAAATTCCGGCGCAATGAACAGCAGGGGGAAATCCAGAATGTGCAAAATGGCGGCAATGGCGGCGCAGATGGAAATGATGGTGATGCGCCGTGTGCCTTTCACCCGGCGGGAATTGGGCAGAAAATGCTCTGCCAGCTTGGCAAGAACAAAAATGATGGCGATGATCACCGCCACGCTACCCAGAAAGCCCAGATTGCTTCCCATATCCTGTAACAGTTTTTCCATAAATTACCTCGCAAAAAAGAAAGAATGCCCTGAGTACATACTCAGGGCATAAAAATTACACGACTTTTGTGCAAACTTCTCACATCCAGACTTTACTGTCGGTATCGGAATCACACCGATTCTGCGCCAATGCGCTCGCGGACTTTACCGCCGGTCGGGAATTACACCCTGCCCTGAAGTTGTGCCATAAGTATACCACAGACACACCCGCTTGTCAAGAAAAGCAGCCTGTGATATAATAAATGCAAAATCCGACTAAAAATCATTTGCGAAGCAAATACCTTCATTTTGCACTTTGCATTTTGCCTTTTTGCATTCAGCTTTCGGCCTTTACAATGCCCTGCATAGTGCCGTCGGGGGCGGTGTTGGTAATATCTCCACCGATGATCTTATTCTTATACACCAGCACCGTGGCATACACCGGTTCTGTGGCATCCGGGTAATTGTTCACCCGATACACATAGCGCATAACGGTCTTGCCGGCATACTTGGTCAGATCATACCCTTGGGATTTTTGCAGATCGTTGTAGCGGCTGAACATTTCCGAGGCATCCTGGGGAATCCGCACCTGTCCCGATTCTGCCGGGGATGCGCTGACCTCCCAGCCTTGCTGCTGTAAAAATTCCACACGGCTGTCGTTGTTGGTCACCGGCGCAGCGGTGGTGGTGCTTTCGTCACCGCCACGAAAGAGCATGACCAAAAGGATGATCCCCAGAGCGATGGCGCCAAGGATCATCAGTATCTTTTTCATATCGACCTTTGCGGTCATTACCATCATAGAATATCCCTCCCGAGAAACTTTGATACCAAAGCCTATTCCCGGGAAGGACAGAATATGCAGATAGGAGCAAATATGGAACGCTTGGATAAATTTTTGTGCGATTGCGGTGTGGGTACTCGGTCGCAGGTGAAGCAGATTCTCAAATCCGGTCGTGTGACCGTGGACGGGAAACCGGAGAAGGATGGGGCGAAAAAAGTAGACCCCCAGACCCAACAGATCTATCTGGACGGAGATGCCATGGGTAAGCCGGGACTGCTGGTGGTTATGCTCAATAAGCCGGCAGGCTATGTGACTGCCACCGAGGATAAAAATGATAAAACGGTAATGGATTTGCTGCCGGCGTGTTACCGGTATCTGGATCTGAAGCCTGTGGGCTGATTGGATAAGGCAACAGAAGGACTATTGCTGTTTACCAATGATGGGGACTTGCTCCACCGGCTCATCAGCCCTAAAAAGGAAGTGCCTAAGGTGTACTATGCCCGGCATGAAGGTCAGGCAAGTGATGCGGATGTGGCGGCCTTTACCCAGGGCTTGACTCTGAAGGACGGCACGGTGTGCCTGCCTGCGGTGTTAGAGCCTTTGGGTGCAGGGGAAAGCAAGATCACCGTCTGTGAGGGCAAATATCACCAGGTGCGTCGTATGATGGCATCCCGTGGCATGACCGTAACCTATTTGGAACGAATTTCTGAGAGCGGATTGACTTTGGGCGACCTGCCCCGTGGCATGACCCGAGAATTGACAGAACAAGAAATTCAAGAATTATAAATTCAAATTTTCCGCTTTGCCTCCCCTGTAGGGGAGGTGCCCCGAAGGGGCGGAGGGGTGTTGCCGAAATCCGCATAAATGTTGGCTTGAACACCCCTCAGTCACCTGCGGTGACAGCTCCCCTGCAGGGGAGCCTTAGTGCGATAAATTGGAATTTATGGTTTTTAAGGAAGATATGGATTGTATAATTTGCTAAATTTTCTGTGTAATCTGACAAGTGTCACAAGACGCTAATGGGGCGTTTTGAGGCTTGTGTATGGTATTTTTACTAAAAAACATAGGTAGTTTTGTAATAAAATGTCAAAAGGTACTTGCAAAATGCGCAAAAGCGATGTATAATGCTAGTGCAATTTTGTGAAAATCGTGTCTTGTGCAAGATTATAAGGAGGACCGTTAAAATGTCCAATAGTGTTTTTCAGAATGTGATCCTGCAGTTGAAGGAGATCTCCGACCGTACCTTTGGCGTTATGGATATGGATGGCTGCGTGGTATCCAGTACCGATGTAAATCTGCTGGGTGAGCGTTGGTCTGATGCTGCCTTGAAGCTGACAGGCAATGATCACCAGCCTGTGACCTTCGCTCAGAAGACCTTCCGTGCAATTTTCAGCGCAGCCGGTTATTTGGAGTATGCCGTATTCTGCACCGGTGATGACGAGCAGGCTAAGATGTGCTGTAACCTGGCCTATATCGCTTTGAACGATGCCAAGAACTTCTACGAGGAGAAGCATGACCGTGGTACCTTCGTGAAGAATATCATTATGGATAATATCCTGCCCGGTGATATTTATGTCCGTGCCAAGGAATTGCATTTTGCTACAGAAGCACCCCGTGCTGTGTTCCTGGTTCGTCAGCTGGGTCATGGTGACGTGGCAACTGTGGACGTGCTGTCCGGTCTGTTCCCCGACAAGCTGCAGGATTTTGTTGTGAGCATCAACGAGACCGATGTGGCCGTTGTGAAGCAGCTGGCCGGTGATCCTGCTCCCGAGGAGCTGGATGCCATCGCCAAGAAGATCGAGGATACCCTCCACAACGAACTGTACTTAAAGACCGTGATCGGTATCGGCACTGTGGCAGAGCATCTGCGTGAGCTGGCCGATGTATATAAGGAAGCCCAGACCGCTATTGACGTGGGCAAGGTGTTTGACACCGAGAAGAGCATTATTAACTATGAGAACCTGGGTATCGGCCGTCTGATTTATCAGCTGCCCACCACCCTGTGTGAGATCTTCCTGACCGAAGTATTCAAGAAGAACTCCATTGATTCTTTGGATCAGGAGACTTTGTTCACCATCAACAAGTTCTTCGAGAACAATCTGAACGTTTCCGAGACCTCTCGTAAGCTGTTCGTACACCGTAACACGCTGGTGTACCGTTTGGAGAAGATCAAGAAGCTGACCGGCCTGGATCTGCGTCAGTTTGACCATGCCATCGTGTTCAAGGTAGCATTGATGGTTCGCAAGTACCTGTCCTCTCGCGAAATTCGATAATTTTCATTGAGCCACACAAAAATTTTGTGTGGCTCAAGCCGCGATATAAGGCAGTAGGGAACGCTGCCTTGTCCCCCTCTTAGAGGGGGATGTCAGCAAAGCTGACAGGGGGAGTGTCCTACACGATAAGCATCGCCATTACGACAACCCCTCAGGCTTATTGCCTAAAATCGGCAATAAGCCAGCTCCCCTATGAGGGGAGCCGAGATTGCCGTGGCGATCCCTTTTGAAACATGAAATTTTTGGTACGGGTTGACAAGAAGATTACAATATGTTACAATTTGGTTACATAAATTAAGTATGGAGTAATATGGTATGATTGAATTTACCGACGTGGTGAAGTCCTATTCTGTGGGCACACAGGCTCTAAAGGGTGTCTCCCTGCAGATCGAGGACGGCGAGTTTGCATATTTGGTGGGTCCTTCCGGTTCCGGTAAGTCCACCATCATTAAGTTGATCACCGGTGAGCTGAAGCCCACCTCCGGTACTGTCCATGTGAATGGCTATTCTCTGGAGCGTATCCGTAAGCGTGAAATTCCCTTCCTGCGCCGTACGGTTGGCGTTGTGTTCCAGGATTTCCGTCTGATCGACACCAAGACCGTGTATGAAAACGTGGCATTTGCCATGCGTGTTATTGGCGCAGGCAACCGTGAGATCCGGGAACGTGTTCCCTATGTGCTGGAACTGGTTGGCCTGGAAAACAAGGGTCACCGTCACCCCACGGAGTTGTCCGGCGGTGAGCAGCAGCGTCTGGCCATTGCCAGAGCCCTGGTGAACAACCCCTCCACCATTATTGCCGACGAGCCCACCGGTAACCTGGATCCTGCTCGCTCTTGGGAAATCATGAGCCTGTTGCAGGAGATCAACAATTTGGGCACAACCACTCTGGTGGTTACACACCAGATGGATCTGGTGGAAAAATTCCACAAGCGTGTGATCGCAATTAACGACGGTTTGGTCGTCAGCGACGGAATGGATGGGTATAAGGCATATGAAATTCAATAAATTTTCTTATTTGATGAAAGAGGGCATCCGTGGTATTTTCCTCCACGGCTTCATGTCCTTTGCCGCCGTCTGCGTTACGGTGGCCTGTCTGCTGATCGTGGGCTTGTTCTCCAGCCTGGTGTACAACCTGAACATCATGGTGGACGATCTGAACAAGACCAACGAGGTCATTGCCTATGTGGATGAGAACCTGGACGATGCAGAAGCCAAGAGCATTGGCTCTAACATTAACCACATTGAGAACGTACAGGAATCTACCTTCATCCATCGGAAAGAGGCACTGGAACAGTTCGTGGCAACCTACGACAATCCGGAGTATTTCTCCGGTCTGAGCCCCGACACCCTGGAGCATCGCTACAGCATTATTCTCATGGATAACCGGAAGCTGACCGAGACCGTGGACGCTCTGCGTGCCATCCCCGGCATTTCCGATGTGGAAGCCGCCAACGAACTGGCAGAGGGCTTCACAACCGTGCAGGACGTGCTGGAGATCGTCTCCGTTCTTGTGATCGCAATTCTGCTGGTGGTCAGCTTGCTGATTATTTCCAACACCGTTAAGCTGGCTATGTACGATCGCCGTGACGAGATCGCCATCATGAAGATGGTGGGCGCAACCAACGGCTTTATCCGTCTGCCCTTTATCGTGGAGGGCTTTACCCTGGGTATGCTGGGTGCAGGTATCGCTTTCGGCATCGAATGGGCTTTGTATGACGGCCTGGTGGGTCGTATCGAGCAGATGGAAATGGCTAAGAACTTCCTCAAGTTCGTGCCTTTCACCGAGCTGCTGGGCCCCATGGTGGCAACCTTTGTCGGTGCAGGTCTGTTCGTTGGTGTAGTTGGTAGCTGGACCTCCATCCGTAAGTTCTTGAATGTATAAACCCGTCCCCGGAGGATATGATGAGAAAAGATAGAAAAAATTCTGGTAGAACCATACTGTCGCTGATTTTAGCCATGGCCATGTTGCTGGGCGTGACCGGTATGATTCAACCTACGGTTGCCCAAGCGACCAATGATAAAAGTTCTGCTCAGATTCAGCAGGAAATTGATGGTCTGAAGGGTGAGAAAGAGGCACTGCAGGCAGAGATCGATGCACTGCGTGGTCAGATGTCTGACAGCATGGACAGCATGGAAGAGGTGGTGGATCAGAAGAATCTGATTGACCAGGAGATCTTCCTGTTGTACGAACAGATCGCAAACATCAACGCCCAGATCCTGGCATACGGCGTTATGATCGCCGATAAGCAGGAGGAACTGGATATTGCAGAGGGCAATCTGGCTACCTTGCAGGATCAAAACAGAGCCCGTATCCGTGCCATGGAGAAAAACAGCCGTACTTCTTACTGGTCTGTGGTATTTAAGGCTGACAACTTCCTGGATATGCTGGATCGACTGAATGCTATTTTCAAGATCAATAAGGCTGACCAGGAACTGATCGAGGATCTGACCGAGGCTGCTGATGAGGTGGCTCGTGTTCGTGATGAACTGCAGACCCAGAAGGATGCTCTGGATGAAACCAAGCAGGAACTGGAAGAAGCACAGGGTCAGCTGGAGACAAAGCGTGCCGAGGCTGACGAGCTGCTGGCCGAACTGATGACCGAGTACCAAGGGTATGAGGACATGGTAGAGCAGGCAGAAAGCAACCAAGCCCAGCTGGATACCGAGATCGGTGAGCTGGAGGAAGAGTACGAAGAGGCCAAGGATCGTGAGTACAAGATCTGGTACGAGCAATGGCTGGCACAGCAGCAGGCGCAGCAGCAACAACAGCAGCAGAACAAGCCCAGCAGTTCCGGTGGCGGTCAAGGCGGTAATACCAATGTGACCAACGGTATAAAGTGGCTCGTTCCCTGTAACTTTACCCGTATTTCCAGCCCCTACGGTTGGCGAATCCACCCTGTCCACGGTGACCGCCGTTTCCACAGCGGTATCGACCTGGCAGGTCCTATGGGTACACCCATTTATGCAACCCGAGCAGGTAAGGTGACCATTGCGAAGTATAGTTCTTCTGCCGGTTACTACGTGCATATTGACCACGGCGACGGCTTCGGCAGCCGTTATATGCACATGACCCACTATGTGGTGCGTGCAGGACAGAGCGTTTCTCAAGGCCAGGTGATCGGTTACATGGGCTCCACCGGTACATCTACCGGCAGCCACTTGCACCTGTCTCTGTATCTGAATGGTTCTACTGTGAACCCCGCAAATTACATCAAATTCTAAAATAAGGGGCTGTCAGCTGGACAGCCCCTTATTGCACCATGTCGTTTCGGTGCGTTGTAGGGGCGGTTATTAACCGCCCGCCCAATCATTTGTATACAAATGATTGGAATTTCGCAGAAATAAATTAGATTATTGCCTTTCGGCAATGTGATTTTGTTTTGACAAAATCACCGGGCGGTTGATAACCGCCCCTACGAGGGGTCTGCGATCAATTGAAAATGGATTGGAGTCTTGCCTATGAAAAAGTGGCAGAAGGTTTTGATTTTTACAGGTACGCATATTCTGGTAGCTGCGTTGTCGGTGGTGCTGGCCTATGGTATTTTCCTGCGCCAGACCGATGGCATGAGTAAGCTGCAGCAGTTATATAGGCTCATCGACGATCGCTATGTGGGTCAGTACGATGAACAAACCCTCTTTGACTATGCGGCAACCGGTATGGTAGCCGGCACAGGGGATCGCTGGAGTTATTACGTGAGCGCCAAGGATATGAACACCTTTAACGAACAACGGGAGAATGCCTATGTGGGTGTGGGTATCACCATTTCACCCCGTGAGGACGGTCTGGGCGCAGATATTCTCCGGGTAGAGCCCAACGGTTCTGCCCAGGAGGCTGGCATCCAGGGCGGCGATATCCTCTATAAGGTGGAAGACCGGCTGGTGGGCGAGATCGGCGTGGATGGGGCATCTGCCCTCATTGCCGGTGAACCCGGAACGCAGGTGAAGATCACTGTACTCCGTGAGGAGCAGGAACTGGAATTCACCTTAAAGCGTAAGCATATCCAAAGGGCGGTTGCCCAGGGTAAAATGCTGGAAAATAACATCGGTTATATCCGCATTGAGAACTTCAATACCAATTGCGCCAAGCACACCATCGAGCAGATCAAAACCCTGGTAGACCAGGGCGCAAAGGGTCTGGTGTTCGACGTGCGTTACAATGGCGGCGGCTATGTGACGGAGATGGTGGAGATCCTGGATTATCTGCTGCCGGAGGGCGATCTGTTTGTCAGCCAGTATTATGACGGCGAAAAGTATGTGGAGACTTCCGATAAAAACTGTCTGGAACTGCCTATGATGGTGCTGGTGAACCAGGACAGCTATTCTGCCGCTGAGTTCTTTGCGGCCGCCCTGCGGGAATATGAATGGGCGCAGGTGGTAGGTCTGCCCACAGTGGGTAAGAGCTATTTCCAGGAGACCTACGAGTTTGCAGACGGTTCTGCGGTGTCCCTGTCCGTGGGCAAGTATTTCACTCCCAAGGGTGTTTGCTTGCAGGACGAGGGCGGTTTGGTGCCGGATGTGGTAGTAGAGGTGGATGATACCACTGCCGCGGCTATCTATGCCCAGACCATTGACCCCAAGGACGACCCCCAGCTGTGCAAAGCCCTGGAATTACTACAATAAACAAACGACCGCGGATCGTGCGATCCGCGGTCATTGCTATTTAATCTTCTTGCGCTTCCATTTCCTGCTGAATGTCAGCATCATAGGAGAGCATGGGTTCGATCTGACGACCCTTGATTTTACGACTTACATAATTCTTTGTGATCTTGGCCACCAGAGGCATCAGCGCCACCACGGCGATCAGGTTGGGAACCATCATCAGACCGTTGAAGGTATCGGACAGATCCCAGGCCAGGGAGGAGGTCATGACCGCACCGGAGATGATCATCAGTACGAAGATCACCTTGTAGATCTTGGTGGCCTTTGTACCGAACAGGTACTCCACGCCCTTTGCGCCGTACTGAGACCAGCCCAGCACTGTGGTGAAGGCGAACAGCAGCATGGCCAGAGCGATAAATATTTCGCCTGCAGAACCGAAAGCGTTGCCGAAGGCTTGAGACATCAGAGTGGCATCGTTGACACCCTTTGCAGCCATACCGGTCTTCAGATCAATGAAACCGGAGGACAGAACCACCAGAGCGGTCATGGTGCAAACCACGAAGGTATCGAAGAACACCTCGAAAATACCCCACATACCCTGCTTCACAGGCTCTTTTACATTGGAGGAGGAGTGAACCATAACGGAAGAACCCAGACCTGCTTCGTTGGAGAACACGCCACGCTTACAGCCTTGGGTAATGACCTGGGAAATCGCCACACCGGCAACGCCACCGGCCACAGGCTTCACACCGAATGCGAAACGGAAGATGGCGGCGAAGGCATCGCCCAGCACATCAATCTTCATAACCAGGATCACCAGTGCGCCCAGCACATACAGGGTAGCCATCAGAGGCACTATACGCTCAGCCACAGAAGCGATTCTCTGCAGACCGCCAATGATGATCATGCCGCCCAGCACCATCAAAGCCACACCGATGATCAGATTGATCACAGGGATGCCGGCCACAGCGCCCAGGCTCACATTCTTAAAGAAGGCGGACTCCATGTTCAGGGTGATCTTGTTCACCTGACCCATGTTACCGATGCCGAAGGATGCCAGGACGGCGAAGATGGCAAACAGGGTAGCCAGCACGGAGCTGATTTTTTTGCAGCCACGGTACTTGCCCAGACCATCCTTTAAGTAATACATCGCACCGCCGGACCATTCGCCGTTGCTGTTACGGCGGCGGTAGTAGATACCCAGAACATTTTCAGAGAAGTTGGTCATCATGCCAAAGAAGGCGGCGATCCACATCCAGAATACCGCACCGGGGCCGCCGATGACGATTGCCGCAGAGACACCGGCAATGTTACCGGTACCGATGGTAGCGGCCAGCGCCGTACACAGAGCCTGGAACTGGGAGATACTCTTCTGGTCAGTTTTCTTGGTAGCACCGCTGTCCTTGCGGAACACAGAGCCGATGGTCTGTTTCCACCAGTGACCAATGTGGGACAGCTGGAAGAACTTGGTGCAGCAGGTCATAATAATACCTGCGCCGATCAGCAGGATCAGACCGATTCTGACCCACACGAAATCGTTAATGACACCGTTGATTTCTGCGAGTTTGTTGAGAAAATTGCTCATGGGGAGACCTCCTAAGTGAATGAAAATGGGGTGCTTATATACACGCACCCCACAAAAAGCTTATAAGTGTTCCATAAAGGAAAAACTTTGTCCTTTTGCCTGAGAGATTAGCGCATATACGCTTTGCACCTTCGGCACCCAACCGAATGGGTTTCTCCAAAGTTCTGTCAGCTTGCAGTCCTCATCCTTACGGACACCTGAGAGCGTTACTCCTTCGGCTGCACTGGGCAATTTCCTGCAAACATCATTCAGAAAGTGTTGAATTGTGGCACATTATAACAGCATTCGACGAAAAATGCAACCCTTCAATCCGGAAATTCCGTATGTTCGTGCATTATGGACAATTGTCCGTTGAAAATGTATAAAACCATCATTATAATGCCGATTCAATACCCAGCTCTCCGGGCAGGAATCGGGGGCAGACGTTCTCAGAAGAGGTGATGACGGAGGCCGCCAGCACCGAACCGATGTCAATGGCTTCCGGCAAGGTTTTGCCGTGCGTCATGCCGATGGCCACACCGGCACAGAAGGCATCACCGGCACCGGTGGTGTCCTTAACGATCACATTTCGGGCAGGACAGATACCATGGTTGCCCTGTAGATCCGCATACACCGCACCCTGTGCGCCCATGGTCACCACCATAGAGGGGATCTGTGCGCCCAGAACCTTTTGCTGCAGGATCTGGCAGAGTTCGGCGGGGGACTTGTCCATATAATCGTCAATGAACAAAAGCCCGGCTTCCTGCTGGTTGCAGATGAAGCAATCAAATTGCTTTAAAAAGTCTCTGCGCTTGGCGGCAATACTCATATTCGATACCACACCGAATACCTGCACCCCATGCGCTTGTGCCAGTTCCAGGATCTTTTTCACCAGTTCTTTATCCAGATCCACTTCCAGCACCACGGATTTTACCTGAGAGAAGATCTCGTGACCCTTTTCTTCCAGCAGATCCAGAATGGGCATCAGATTGGGACGGCAGGAGATCGAGCCAGCCACATCGCCATTGTTATCAAATACCGCCAGCCACGTACCCATGCCGCCGGGAACGGTGAGAACATATCGGGTGTCTACCTTGTGTTTGTTTAACTTATGCAGTACATCCCGACCCATGGGGGTGTCGTCTACAATGCCCAGATAAATGGGCTGCAGTTCCACATTGGCAATGTCCTCTACCACGTTTCTGGCAACACCGCCGTGTAAATATTCCACCCGACCCACGTTTCGACCGGTGGGGATATAAACATCCTCCGGGAAGCCTTTAATATCCACAAACGTAGCGCCAATGACAAGAATTTTCATACCAATCCCTCCTTTTTTCTTAGTATACCAACCCCAATCCCAGAATGCAACCAAATAATTGACCTTGTATTATTTTGTCAATGTATGTATAGTATAGACAGATTATGAAAAGGGGAGTCTTTATGCCGTTTACCATAGTAAGAAATGACATTACCAATATGCAGGTGGATGCCATTGTGAATACCGCAGATCCCATGCCTGTTGTGGCGGCCTCCTGGAAAGCATCCATCGACCGGGACTTCCAATCCCGTAAGAAGCGCTAATAAAATCGGGCGGTTCGCATTCTTGCGAACCGCCCGTGCGTTATATCAAAATACCGTTGCAATGATCGATCTCGTGCTGAATGATCTGGGCAGGGAAGCCGGTAAATTTCTGGATCTTGGTCTGGAAATCCGGGGTCTGCCACTTGACCTGAATGGTCTGATAGCGGGTGCATGGCCGAGGGCCGCCCAAAAGGGAAAGACAGCTTTCCTGTGTCTCATAGGGGCTGTTTTTCTTGAGGATCTCCGGGTTGAGCATCACCGTATATGTGCCGTTGTTGTCAAAGGCAATGATCCGCTTGCGGACACCGATCATATTGGCAGCCATGCCCACACAGCTGTCCCGATGGGCCATCAAGGTGTCCAGGAGATCCTGTGCTACCTGCAGATCCATCAGCGTGGCCGTCTCAGATTTTGCGCTCAATAAAATAGGATCATGCACCAGTTTTTGTACCATATCCATCCCTGCCTTTCCTGGGTGCATTATACCCCAGCACCCGGTCGCCCGTCAAGTAGGACTATTGTTTGCAACAGATCCCTTTCTGCGTCACAATGGTCAGAATCGTATCTCCCAACTGGGTCAGAGATACCCCCAATAACTCCAATTCTTCCTGGTTCATCTGACAGGCCAGCCAGTTGGCAATGGCCGTAATGGTCGCCGTCAATTCACAGGCATTCATGCTATCATCCTCCCAACCATCCTATGCCGGAAATGCAGATTTTGGTAAAACCATAAGAAAATCTGGAATACTTGGGTTGTCACCGCAAAAGGGGAGACGGTGAAGGCACGCCAGATTTTGCTTACGGGCTATGGCTTCCCTTGTGGCAGCTACGGTGCTGACGGAGATTTTGGAAATGCCACAGAGCAGGCGGTGCGGGCTTACCAAGAGAAAATGGGGTTAGCTGTGGACGGAATCGTAGGGGTCAATTGTTGGAGTATGCTGCTTGGCATCATGTGAGGTGTGACCGACCGTGGAAATACGGAGGAATATTGCGAAATTGATTAAGCTCAAAACCATTATTACATGGATGGTGATTACGGTTTTTACCATCCTCAGCCTCAGAGGAGATATTTCGTCCGATCATGTTATGATCGTGGTGTCCACAGTGATCGCCTTCTATTTTGGCACCCAACACGAAAAAGAAACCTAGCGCAAAGGATGGAACAATGGATAAAAAAGCCAGCTGTAGGTTATGCTACAGCTGGCTATAGGTATCACAACGATTAGTCCTGTCTGGAACCAAAGTTGACGGAAGTATCACCCTGCTCGTTGGCGCCGAATGTATAATCCTTGCCGGGGAGAATTGCATTCATCACAATGCCCACAATGGCGGCGATGGCGAGGCTGGACATCTGGATATTCACACCGCCCACCTTGAAGGCAACACCGCCAATATCACCGGTTCCGTATTTCATGCCAATGGCGATCACCAGGATCAAAGCAGCAATCAGAACGTTGCGACTCTTGGTGAAATCTACCTGGTTTTCCACCACATTACGAACACCCACGGCAGAAATCATGCCGTACAGCACCAGGCTGACGCCACCCATGGTAGCCGCAGGCATGGCCACGATGAGCGCGGCAAACTTGGGACAGAAGGACAGCGCCACAGCAAACAACGCGGCAAGTCGGACAACCATAGGATCATAAACCCGGGACAGAGCCAGAACACCGGTGTTTTCACCATAGGTGGTGTTGGCAGGGCCACCCAGCAGTGCGGACATGGTAGTTGCCAAGCCGTCACCCATCAAGCTGCGGTGCAGACCGGGATTTGCCACGAAGTTCTTATTGACCGTTGAGGAAATGGCGCACACATCACCCACGTGCTCCACGATTGCAGCCAGAGAAATAGGTGCAATGGTGATGATAGCGGTGATCAGCATACTGACATCCAGATCCTTGCCGAAAATAGACAAGGCGGTATTGTCCCAAATCACAGGCAGACCAAACCACTTGGCTTCAGCCACAGCGGCGGACACACTGGAACGGGCTGCAGGATCAATGGCAACAGCAAACAGATAAGAAGCGATTACACCCAGCAGAATGGGCACAATTTTGATCATGCCCTTGCCCCAGATGTTGCAAATCACCACAACAGCGATGGCGACCAGGGCAACTGGCCAGTTGGCAGAGCAGCTCTGGATGGCAGTGCCGGAGAGGGTCAGACCAATGGCAATGATTACAGGGCCGGTGACAATGGGCGGGAAGAACCGCATCACCTTGCTGGTGCCAAAAATCTTAAAGAAAAGTGCCAGCACCAGATACATCAGACCTGCCACGGCAACACCAAAGCTGGAATAGGTCAGAGGAATCTCCTGACCGGAGGCGGTGATCAAGCCGTATGCGCCGAGAAAAGCGAAGGAAGAACCCAAAAAAGCAGGAATCTTCATTCCGGTAATCAGGTGGAACAACAGCGTACCCAGACCTGCACACAGCAGGGTAGTGGACACATTCAGACCGGTAATTGCGGGAACGAGCACCGTTGCGCCGAACATAGCAAACAGGTGCTGCAGACCCAGTACAAAGACCTGGGGCTTACCAAGTTTTTTGGCATCATAGACTGCATCGGTTTTTTTAGAGTTAGACATAGGAGTAAATCCCATCCTTTCCTTATATATCCACAACAGTATACTATCTTTCCGCTGAAACTACAAGTATAAAATTCCTTCTTGCCCCCCACTGTAGGTGGCAACTTGTTGCGATCAATATTAGAATAGAAAAATACCTGCGCCACAATGGGATGCCCTTCATCATCGACAACAAACACCGCGGCGAATACAATCGCAGCATCGCCAATTGGCGCACCAACCCCTCTGCACTAACCGCCGTCGCTGAACAAGCCCAATCCCGCTTCGAAGCCCAAATCGAACTCCAAAATCTCTACGCCCACACCCGCCTCTACCTCCCTGCAGACTACACGGAAGATTGACAGAAACCAAAAAACGCCGAGGGGGTTTGTACCCCTCGGCATATCGTTGACTTTTGGGCATATGATTGATAAAATGTTGGCAACGAAGAGACGAGGGGGACTTGTAACGATGATTATTGCTGCTTTAATAATTATTTGCGTTATTGTCATTGTGACCTTATCAAATTCGAATAACAGCCCCAATATTAACAACAATTTGCCTTTTGATAACGTATTTAAAGATCGCATAGGGCAAGATCCTACAGCCTATATTTCTAGCAAATTGGCCAGCGGATCAGATTTGGATGCCGTTCGGTATTTGTTTGATATTATCGCAGCAGAAATTGAGTTAAAAAGTAAGTGCATGTCTCCTGGATTTGATTTTTACTATGCAAAAACGACGGGAAATAACTCGATAAAATCAGGCGAGCCAACAAAGGCAACGCCCGTAGTGACGCAAAGAATACCTTCAAGCACCACACCAAAACATTGTTGGACTATAGAGGAAGATGCATTGTGCTGCAGACGGTTTTTCGAGCAATACGTGATTCAACAGAGTTCTATGGATCTTCAGCAATTTGCAGAACAATTACATATGGAATTGCCTAGTATTTCCGTGGGTTCCTTGAAAATGAAAACACAGAATATTAAGCAGCTCTGTATAGAACATGGTATTAAGAACAGTCTTACTGCAAAACCGTTAGCTCAGTATTCTCGGCAGAACCATCATGCTTTCCTAAAAGTTAAGCAACAATTTGGTTATTAATAATCCATAGAAAAGTTGTATATGATCTATAATATCTGCTACCTGCACCAGCAATCCGGCTTCATCGCCGACCTCAAACTCGCCCACCTCCTCTCCCACGAACTGAACGCCTAACCCAACGCAACAGGCCCAGCTCATCCGAGCTGGGCCGTTTAGTCAGACCTATGCATCATAGCAATTCCAACATCAATTTGAAATATGCGTAAATCTGTGCTATAATGTATATGAATATAGTACCTTCTGTAGAAAAAGGAGGAAATGTAGATATGAAAAATGAGTTACAGAAGATCGCAGAATACCAAAATGCTCTTTTGCCACTTCATGAAAGAAAAACAGAACAAGCGATCAAAGATGCGGTAGATAATGCAGAAAAAGCCTATAAAGATAGATCTTATAATTTTAAAAACTACTCTACGTTAAAGCTACGACAGGGAAGTGATCGCAGAATAGTAAAGATGTATTCTCCTTTTTCGTCAGAGGAGCTGCTGTGCATTTATCTGAAACGAGTTTTAGATAAAAAGTATCATATTTCCTACCCGAATCGTAACACGTTTATTCGATCTTTGTTTGACACGATTTACGGACTGAAGGATATGTCTGATTATGTAATATTTAAATTTGACTTTTCTGATTTTTTCAATTCTGTTTCCAGTGTGTATGTATACCAAAAGTATATTAAAGAAGTTGGACTGGAACGTTTTCAATCAGAGTTACTAAGGGAATTTGTTGAGAGTACAGAATATGCTTATGCTGGTTTAAACACATCTAATATTCTATGTGAAATTGCAGCAAAATCGTTTGATTCCTTGGTAATGCAAAAATTTAAGGATGCTGGCTTAATACTTTACAAAAGATATGTTGACGATGGGATTATCATTTTTAATCGCTATATAAGCAAGGATGACTGCGTTGCATGCATTCAAGATGCTATTAAAGAGGCTTTTTATGATTGTGCTTCAGCCAATGCTGCATCGTGCAAGGTAGAACTTAATAGTGGTAAAACAGCGTACATTGCAAGAAGAAATATGGTTGTTGGTGGTAATGCTTCTGAATTTGATTTTCTTGGTTATGTATTTGTACTGAATGCAAAAATAGGCGGTAAGACGGAAAAAACTGAATTTCAGTACGGAATAACCGACAAGAAGATTGCAAAATACACCAAAAGAATAAACAAAATTGTTAGAGAATACAACGAGGCTCCGCAAAAAAACATGGAGCTATTAAGACATCAAATTAAGGCATTTACACACCGGACAGTTTACAGAATCAACCGATATAAGAGTGTTATATGGAAGAGCAAAGGATTCTTATCAAATTATTGCGAATTGCGTTTTCATATGGACGAACTTACGCCGAAGACAGAAAAATTTCTTAAAGAAGTTGTTAGAGATGCTTTTGCGATCAACGGTGTTGCGTTACCTTATTTTATGACGAACAAAGATGGCGAGTCGATATATAGTTTGTATAACAATATGAGAAAATATCGGACACTTTTGCTTGTTGAGATGATCGGTATAGATTGTGGTGCTCTTAAGAAAATGTGTTCTCAAGTTGGTATCGATGTGACAACAGGAAAAGGCTATGATGGTCTGGTTCGAGATTATTTGATCAAGGTGAAAGTAGGTCACTGAAAAAGAGAAAGGAGCCTCCGGTTTCCCTTTGGCCCCTTAATCCGAGTCTAAAAATGTATATAGCCTCTTTACGTAACCATTAGCGAAGCTTTGAAATGGCTACATCGCTGATGTGTGCAACTCTTGCGAATCGCAGTAAGGCAGTACTTCCTTACATTCGTATTATATCCAATTGTTGGAGGAAATGCAATGAAAAAATCATGTAATATCGAAAGAAATCGATTGGATTATTTATTAACAGATATTATGCCGGTAGAAGTGTCCGAGTTATTCTCTTTTGGTAAGTTTTATGAGTATATCCTTTCACGCCAAAATGAGATTGATGACATTGTTCACGAGCTGCGAGCCAGCAAAGCTAAGAATACCGAGACACCATTTTCAGGGAATTGGGCGTCAACACCGTTAAAATACAGCATTCTCAAGGGAACAAGCAGTACACGCGAATTAAATCTGGTTCAACCAATAGCGGCATTAAATATGTACTTCTTTATTGAGTGCTATCAAAAGGAGATACTAGACTCATTTGAAGATAAATCTTGTTTTTCTCTTCGTTATCATCGAAAGAATACAGATCTTTACTATAAGAAAAAAGTTAAGCGGATTGCAGACTATTTTGAGAAAACTTCACGAAAGGTTGACAGGGGTATCTTACAACAAACAGGTGCGTTTTTTAAAATTCACAAATTTAATTCAGTTTCTTCTTTTACCAATTCTCGTTTGTGGCAACAATGTAACTTTAAGTATCGTAACTTCGCTAAGATAGATTATAAATCGTGTTTTGACAGCATTTACTCTCACGCATTTAAGTGGTGTATAGAGAAGAATACAGTGGATTCTAAAGCGGCCCAAAATTCCAACTTGTACATAGTAATTGACCGTGTTCTCCAAAATATAAACGGTAGATCTTCTAACGGTGTCATTGTCGGACCAGAATTTTCACGTATGATAGCGGAAGTTCTCCTAGAATATATTGATGTGGAAGTAAAAACTGAACTGGCAGCGGAGGGCCTCCAAGTGGGCCGGGACTATCGCGTGTTTCGTTACGTTGATGATGTTTATATTTTCTCCAATAGTCAGGAACAGACAGAGCTGATCATTAAAACAATTGAAAGAGTATCGCAACGATACTTATTACGGCTCAATGAGTTAAAATACTTTAAGTCTGATACGCCAGTTATTATGAGTACATGGTTAGGAAAGACGCGAGAATTATCTGACAAGATAGCCGACTTATTTTATCGAAAACATGAGCTTTACGAGAATAAAATGACAGGTCCGTTGCTTAAAGATGGATATATCTCATTAGAAAGGTTAAAAGATGACTTTATCTACTTGATTCATCAATATCCAAATGAACAGAGATATATCGTGTCGTTTATGCTAAGTACATTGTTAAACAATGTAAGCAACAAGAAAGATGGGTATTCACTGTTTGATTCGACCAAGCAAGGAAAGGCGTTTGTATTGCTTGATTTGGCAATGTATATCTACTCGTTCTGTCCCTGCTTTGAGCACACCCAGAAGATTATTTCTATGCTGGTCTATATGGATGATGAATTGAAATTTCAAACTGATGAACTTAATCATAAAAAGTTGGTTAATTTGGTACGAAGATATTCTTTTGTTTTTGAGAAGGGAAATTTAAACGATCTTTGTAATTGGTTTGTATTTTTCTTTGATTATAAGATTAGTCTGACTAATACTGTTGAAGAGAAGATAGAAGTAAAATTAGAAAATGAAGATAATCCTATTTTGTGGGCAAACTATCTGATCTATAGCCAGTATTTTAACACATATCACGAAGATATTAAAAAGCGTGTTGAACAAAGATTGTCATATAAAATAAACCAGATTGGAATAAAAGAGGTAGTGCTGCAAAAAGAATTCTGGTATGTGTTGGTGTTTATCAATTGCCCTTATATTTCTAATGCAACCAAGACAAAACTTACTACAATTGTTCAGAATTTGAAAAAGACCGCTCCGACAAAGGCCCCCGAAAAAGCAACTAATATTATTTGTGACTTTTTGCTTCAGACTACCTCAAATCTTTTCTTTTATTGGGGATATTATCATTTTAATACGAGCAAGCAGTTAACATTTAGAACCTATCAGAGAACATTGTTTAAGCAGTATAAAAATAAAAGATCTGTTGAACTGTATGGCAGTCTAGATACTTAAGTCTATAACATAGAAAGCTCCCTCCCGTGGAAATTAACTCGGGAGGGAGAATTGTTATTTAATTTCTTGCTCCAATCCTGCAAACAAATCAGAATGGAAGAACTCGTCGATGGTAATACCCAAACCGTCACATAACTTCTTGATGGTGGATACGGTTGCGCTGTTATTTCTGCCGCTAACGATATTGTTTACGGTTGACTGCGTAATGCCGCTAATACTACTCAGTTTGTTAATGGAGATATCTCGTTCTTGGCACAGTTGAATAATTCTCTGCCGGACAGCTTCGCCTACGGTCATAGGTATCACCTCTTTCTAAGTAAAATGATACCTTTATGTACTTGAAAAGATTACCCCTTTTGAGTTAAAATAACCCAAAAGGGGTGAAACTATGTCAGCGTGTACATTTTTTGGTCACCGGGATTGCCCGGAAACGATAAAACCGAAGTTAAGAGAGGCACTTATAGATCTGATAATCACCCACGATGTGGATATGTTCTATGTAGGCCACCAAGGTCAATTTGATGCCTATGTGCATAGTGAGCTAAAGAGATTAAAGCAGGAATATCCACAGATTAACTACGCAGTTGTGCTGGCCTATATGCCTGGTAAGAAGACTGAATACGACGACTACTCCGACACCATGCTCCCGGAGGGGATCGAATCTGTCCACCCGCATTATGCCATCTCCTGGCGCAACAACTGGATGCTCAAACAATCCAACTACGTCGTCACCTACATCACCCATTCCTGGGGCGGCGCATATCAGTACGCCGAAAAAGCCAGGCGGCAAAAGAAAGTTGTGATCAATCTAAAAAACCTCTTGACTCTAACGTAACGTCATAGTATATGATTGTGTCAAGGAGGGATGCGTATGATGACGGTAGCGCAAGTGAGTAAGCGCACCGGTGTCAGTGTGCGGACGCTGCACCATTACGATCAGATCGGCCTGCTGAAACCCACCGAGGTAACCGAGGCCGGCTATCGGCTGTATGACGACAGGGCTTTGGACAAGCTTTATATGATCCTGGTGTATCGGGAGCTGGGCTTGTCCCTGAATGAGATCAGCAGCATTTTGGACGCACCGGACTATGACCGAAACCGGGTTTTAGAGCACCAAATCCAGCTGATGCAGGAACGCGTAGAAAAACTGCAAAACCGAATCAGTTTTGCAAGAGGAATGTTAATGTTAGGAGTGAAATATATGGATTTTGAAGGCTTTGACCCCAAGAAAATTGATGAATACAGCCAGCAGGCCAAGGTGCTTTACGGCAAGACAGATGCCTACAAAGAATTTGAGCAGAAGCAAAAAGGCCGCACCAAGGAACAGGAAAAGGACCTGAACGCACAGGTGATGGACTTCTTTGTGCGGCTTGGCAAAATGCGCCCCTGCGCACCGGACAGCGAAGCGGCCCAAAATTGGGCGAAGGAGCTGCAAGCGTTCTTTACGGAGCATTTTTACACCTGCACGCCCCAGATTCTGGGGAGCTTGGCAGAAAGCTACGCCGGCGGTGGCAGTATGACGGAAAACATCGACAAAGTCGGCGGCGAGGGCACAGGTGCCTTCGCCAAGCAGGTCATTGACATTTACACCCAAAACCTGCTATGAAAGACAAGTGGATTCTGTTCGCCGTTGCCCTCGTCTTAATCGCGATCAACCTGCTGAATGCGGATTTTTCTGCCTATAAGCAGCTATCTGCCGGCGATCTTTTTCCGGTGATCGTGATCGCACTGGTGAGCTTTCTGATAAAGACCGGCGTTCTCTCCGCTGCGGTGATCGGTATTAAAAAGCTGTGGGAATGGCTTCGGAAGAAGCGATAAAATTTGCCGCTGAGGAACCGAAATTCCTCAGCGGCGGTTTTTTAGTCGTCGTCTTCGTCATCAAAAAGACGTCGTTCTTCCTCTTCTTCCTCACGGCGATATTCGCTGTCATCCCAATTGTAGACATACTCGCCCCGGTCGATACTGTAACCATCTTTGTCTATGTATTCATACTCACCGGAATCGTAATTTAAGCACCACTTTGTCATATGCGCACCTCCTCAATCCTTGAGGACAAACTGCAGCATTTTGAATGCGGCAGATTTCTTGGCGTCTTTTTTTGAGGACGATTTTGCCGAGAAAGATTTGCTTTCTTCTGCAATGTGACAAACGCTTTTCCAGATGGGATTTCCATCCTTATCATAGGTTTGCTCAAATTCATAGGTAGGGATGGAAAAGTAACCACGCCGAGCCAGAATCTCCAATTGATTAATGGCGTCATCCTTGTTTGGATATTCAATTTCGTCCCGGATAGAAAGCCAGAGTCCCTGTTTACAGAGGTAGTCGTAAGCGAGCTTGCAAACATTATTTCTTGCCTCGGCTTGTGTCTGTCCAAAGCCCCGAAAAATAGGTAGATCATCAGATAACTTTAAAAGACAGTGCCATTTTGTTTTGTGGATCTCCCGATCGTCAAGGCTTTTTGGCTGCTGGGAAATACCGTCAAATTGTGTGTACCAAGTGATTTGGTAGTCTCTTTCATCGAAATGGTATAACGGGATGTCGCCCATTTTGTTATACGACCACTCTTGGACCATTGTGGGGTAGTCTTCTGCATCGCCATCGGCAAGAACGCTCTTTGGGGACAACATGATCTCTACGGCATTTTGCAGCTTTTCTATATTCCAGTTGCAGTCAATTGCAATCGCACCGAGAATTGCTTCAAACAGATCCTCCTTGACGGAATTCTCTTGTCCGATGTTTTGCCGAATGTCACCGCTGCCCATCAGCAGGCAGTAGCCGATACCCAGTTCGTCGATACGATTGGCTAGCGTCTTTTTCTGTACCAAAAGTTTTTTGATTTCGGTAAGCTCCGCTTCTGAATAGTCCGATACCAGCACATTTTCGTCAGGGAAAGTCTTTTGCTCCGTCATATAAGCCCAGGTGTTTTTTAGTTTGGGGTCGTGCTTTTTGTAGAGTCCTACTGCATTGCTGTTCTGAGAGATCAAGAGCTTTACTACAAAGAGGTCAAGAACTTTATCACCGATAAATTCTAGCACCTCGTTGTTTTCACCGCCGTTTTCCTCCGAATAGGAGCGCCTCGTAAATGCCTGCTGCAACAAATCCAAATTGTTAAATGTGTAGCCGATTTGATCTTGGATAAATTGCAAATCTGATTGTTCCATAATAAAAAACTCCTTTTAGTAAAATAGCTCACTAAAAGGCATAATAATATCCGACAAAAAACACTACCCCTGTGCACCGGGATAGGAAATGTCGGACAAAGTAGATTAAATTCAGTTCTTTGTTTTAGGGCGTTTACAAATGTTCACTTGCATAAACAAAAATAAACGCACGAAAACAATGCCGCAAATTTAAAATATTATGCCCTTAGCAACAATACTATATTACATTTTTAAGGAGAAAGTCAATAGAAAATACTATAAGGTATGAAAAAAGTTGCCGCTGAGGAACCGAGAATTCCTCAGCGGCGGTTTTACGTTTATCGGACTACGGAAGAATGGCTATAGATGTAGAATTCCTCCTGGCTCGGCATCCATTTCTTTTCCTTGGGTGGGAATGTAGCGTCGAAGGCTTCCACAGCAGCGGTGTCCTCGCAGCAATCAGCGGCGGTACTGGGAATGTACATCCACTTTCTACCGTCCAGGGCACCGGGGACAAGCTCGCAGACAAGAAGCGCTGTGGGGAAGTTGCCGTCCACCACAAAGCTGACATTCTTCTTTTTGCAGCTGACAAAGCCACGGCTGACATAGTTACCCGGATTGCCGAAATTGATGTTCACGTCATAACCCATCTTGCGAGCAA
>JAFYVL010000052.1 GCA_017549125.1 Oscillospiraceae bacterium
AAATTCAAATTTTCCGCTTTGCCTCCCCTGTAGGGGAGGTGCCCCGAAGGGGCGGAGGGGTGTTGTTAAATCCGCATAAATGTTGGCATTTACACCCCTCAGTCGCTTCGCGACAGCTCCCCTACGAGGGGAGCCTTCTGTGCGATAAATTGGAATTTAGTGTTTGAAGGCAGAAACGATACCGGGCGGGTTAGGGCAAAAACGATCACCACCCAAGGTTAACGCGTATTGGGATGAAACGCCCATGCGTTTCAAATTGGAATTTGACGGAATTCTACATTTCTGTTATAATAATATAAAAACTGACTATGAGGTTAGAGATATGGAAGAAATTATGTTTAAGGATCTGGGCTTGTCCGATGCCATGCTGAAGGCATTGGAGAAAAAAGGCTACGGATATCCTACTACCATTCAGCAGGAAGCCATTCCCCATTTCATGCAATGGCGGGATGTGATCGCCAAAGCCCCCACCGGCACAGGCAAGACCTTTGCTTTCGGCATTCCTATGATCGAGCATGTGGATGCATCCTGCCCGGACGTCCAGGGCTTGATTCTGGCGCCCACCAGAGAACTGGCCATTCAGATTGGTGATGAGCTTCGTGGCCTGCTTACATATTATAGTGGTATCCGCGTGGCGGTACTCTACGGCGGCGCAGGCATTGTGGGACAGGCAAAACAGCTGGAGAAGAAGCCCCAGATCGTGGTGGCAACCCCCGGTCGTCTTATGGATCACTATAACCGCAAAAATATCCGCCTGGATAAGATCCAGACCGTGGTGCTGGACGAGGCGGACAGAATGTTGGATATGGGCTTTTTCAAGGACGTGACCAAGATCATCGAGAAGGTGAAGAACCGCAAGAATTTGGGTCTGTTCTCTGCTACCATCTCCCAGGAGGTTATGACCGTTTCCTGGATGTACCAGCGTGATGAGGTGGAGATCACCATCGAAGCCAAGCAGGAGGATCGCCCGGACATTGCCCAGTACAGCATGACCGTCACCCCTCTGGAGAAGGCGGCGACTACCTTGAAGTTGATCCAGACCCAGGGCTATGAGCGCGTGTTTATTTTCTGTAACACCAAGCATATGTGCCAGCGGCTCAGCGATGATTTCCGCCGTGCGGGCGCAGATTGCGATTGCATCCATGGCGATATCCGCCAGAGCCAGCGTGAAAAGACCATGCAGCGTTACCGTGACGGCAAACTGGCCATTTTGATTGCCACCGACGTGGCATCTCGTGGTATCGACGTGGACGATGTGGATTGCGTGATCAATTTTGACATCCCCGAGGAAAACGAGTATTACGTCCACCGCATTGGCCGTACGGGACGTGCTAAGCGTAAGGGTGTAGCCTGGTCCATTATTGGCAATTTCCCCGAGAAGGCCAAGCTGGACGAGATCGCCAAGTATTCCAATTATGAGATCACCCCCATGCTTTTGGGGGATGACGGCAGCTTGACCGTGGAACAGGTCAAAGCTCCGGTCATCAAAAAGCGCTTCCGTTGAACGGCCGGGAGAGAGGGTTTCTGCTGCTGACCAGCAGTTTGGGAAACCCGGATCGAAAGCCTTTGACCGTGGCGCAGCTGCGGACGCTGAATCACCGTGTGCGCCAGGCGGAGCAAATTGACCAGCTTCGGGATGTAACACCCCAAGACCTGTTGCAGCTAGGCTATGATGCTACCAATGCCCGGCGGATCGTGGATCTGCTGGAACAGGAGGAGCAGCTGAGCTGGTATGTATCTGAGGGAAATAAGCAGGGTTGCGTGCCGATCACTCGGGTTTCTGATACCTATCCTGTGCGCTTGCGGGAGCGGATGGGGCTAGATGCCCCGGGCTGCCTGTGGGCAAAGGGCGACCTGTCTTTGCTGGATCAGCCCATGATATCCCTGGTGGGCAGCCGGGAATTGCGGCCGCTGAGCGAGGCTTTTGCCGCAGAGGTGGGCAGACAAGCGGCGCTCCAGGGTTATGTACTGGTGTCCGGCAATGCCAAAGGCGCAGATTCCGTTGCCCAGAATAGTGCATTGGCACACGGTGGCAAGGTGATCAGCGTGGTAGCCGATGCCTTGCAAGACCAACCGCAACAGACCAATGTGCTGTATCTGTCTGAAATGGACTATGATGTTGGGTTTTCAGCGGCGCGGGCGTTGAGCCGTAACCGCACCATTCATGCCTTAGGTAGCTTGACCCTGGTAGCCCAATGCACTTTGGGTAAGGGCGGCTCTTGGGACGGAAGCGTGAAGAATTTGAAGTATGGCTATAGTCCGCTGTTTGTGCTGGACGATGGCTCAGAAGGGGCAGAAGCCTTGATCCAAATGGGCGCAGAGCCTGTGCTGGGCAGCCAACTGGAAGATCTGTCCGCTCTGAAACCCTTTACAAAAAGCTTAATCGACCAATGAATGCTCATTGGTCGATTTTTTGCAGTCAAATTGGTAAAAGGCTCCCCTGTAGGGGTAAGCGAAGCGCAGTCGGCGGTAGTGAATGACAGTCCGGTGGACTGTCAGAGCCGCCGACCGGGCTCGCCGCAGCGAGCTGTCACCGCAGGTGACTGAGGGGTGTTACGGAGCTTAACATCAGCACACCCCTCCGCCACGGCTTTGCCGTGCCACCTCCCCTACAGGGGAGGCGATGGTTGATTAGGGAGTTGCGTTAAATTCTTCCTTAGGGGTCGTCTTGAAATACTTGGTGTATGCCCGGTAGAAGGAGGCATAGTTGGGATATCCACAGGCAGAACAGATCTGGGTGGGCTTGCGACCCTCCCGAATCATCAGCCGTGCCTTATTCATGCGCTTGGCGGTGATGTACTGACCCACAGAAATACCGGTGACCTTCTTCACAAGACGGCTCAGCTGTGCGCTGCTGATATAAAATTCTTCGCACAGAGCGTTGATGGACAACTCCTGCTCTAAGTTCTGGTCGATATATTGCAGCAAACGGTGGGAGATGCTCTCGGTGGGGGAGGCGGCAAAATGCTCCTTTTGGTAAGCATTGCTGATCTGCTGCAGCAGCAAAATGGTGTAGGCCAGAATATTGGCACGCTGATCCGGGGCGGCCTGGGTCATTTTTCGGAAATAGTACCGGGGATCTCGATCAAAGGCATCCCCGTGGTACAGGTTCTGTGTGCCGGGGGAGCGGTCGTAAATGGGCTTGAGCAAAATATCGTTGCCCACAAGGGTATCCAGCAGTTCCGGGCGTATGATCACGCTGGCACGCTCATAGGGAATGGACAGATCCACCATGGGGTAATGGGCTTCTCCCGGGCGGATCACCAGTACGTCACCGGGCTGCTCCGTATGCTCGATGCCCTCCACGAAGTGTGTGCCTTTGCCGCCGAAGAAACAGCGCAGTTCGATCATGGAATTGGTGTGCAGATGGAAATGCATATTGTGATCGGACACGAAATGATACATTCGCAAATCGGGGCTGCTGTACTCAAAACTGGATAACAATGCCATAATCGACCCTCCTTAAAAGGCAATAAAATGAAAAAATTATTTCCAAAACCAACGCTTTTCTTCATCATAGCATGGGGTACTTGGAAAATCAATGGTTTTTGATAAAAATGGTAATCAAAATAGATATATTTGTCACTTTCATTTCTGGAATGATTGTTTTATAATAAGAATGCGATAATATGAAGAGTGTGCGCTTATTTAATAAGGAGTGATTCTATGAAAAAAAGTATCGTTTGGATACTGCTGCTGGCGTTGTCCTTTGGATTGGTTGGCTGTGGAGATAATTCTGCAAAAAAGGAAGAGAACGTGCCGGAGACCACATTGTCTGACGGCCAGTTATATACAGTACCCAATCCCATGCAGTACCCCACCTATACCTTTGATCATACCCCCACCACCGACGATCTGCGTCAGATGGCTGTGAAGGCTATGAACGATATGCTGTCCATCCAGTGGTGTACGCCCAAGTACCTGTCCTACCAGAAGACCGGTGCGGTCAGCGGAAAGCACTTCTCCTATGTGCCGGAGATCAACCTGTGCGGTCTGCCCTATACCAACGGTGACTCTGCCATCTTCAATTTCTTTGAGTATTACGACACCACCACCGGACAGCTGAATTTCCCCGGTGACGGTGATGAGTTCAACCAGATCATCGGTAACACCTGTACCGGTTCTATCATGTGGGCATGGAGCACGGTCTGCGACTCCCTGACCGGTGTTTATGATAACTACCACATGACCTATATGAATAAGTGCTACCCTGTGGGCGATTACATCACACCCACCGGTGTGGACTCCTTTACCCAGTACGGCACCAACCAGATCTGCGAGGATAACGGCAAGGAAAAGATCCTGGAGTGCTATGCTCTGTGCCTGCCTGCGGACGGTCTGGCATCCTCTCCCAAAAACCACGGTATGATGGTCATTAGTCCTGCGGTGGTGGTGCGCAATGCCGACGGCACTATCAACGGCGATGATAGCTACCTGGAGATCCAGGATCAGCGTGCCGGTACAGGCAACGTGTTTTACAAGCAGACAGACGATGCGGGCAATGAGTACCACTACTCCGGCCGTACCTATCATAAGTACACCTTTAACCAGCTGTATGCTGAGTATTATATCCCTGTGACCGCCGGTGAGTTTATGGGCATCGACCCCTATAAGGAAGCTACCTTGACCCATACCCCTGCCGTGCCCGCGTATACCTCCGTGGAGGATATGCTGTCGGGTCTACTTAAGAGCAATTTCCCCATGTGCATTATTAAAGTCATTCTGGAAGATGCCCAGGGCAACGAGACCATGCTGGCTCGTGTCTATATGGATAAGAAGAATGTGAAAGATGGCTCTGCCAGAGATTATTCCATGTCCGAACTGATGACCATGGTCAAGGATGTGGACTACCAGAAGCAAATGAAGTCCGGCAAGGACTATACCGTTCGTGTGGATGTGACCGTGTCTACCGGACAGGTGGTCACCGTTGCAGAAGTGACCGTCCGCAAGTAAGAGAAGGGAGCAAGTTATGATCAAAAGAATACTCACGCTTTCGGCTCTGCTGCTGACCCTGTTGCTGGTGCTGTGCGGCTGCAGCGGTGAGGATGCGTCCCCTGCCAAGGAGCAGGAGATCAAGCTTTACTGGAACGTAGAGCGTGATCTTTACTATGATACCAACACCAGAATCAGTATGCGTATGAAGACGGGGGATGCCTACCGTGTCCGCTTCGCCATTGATGGCGAGCAGGTGGATTTGTTTGTCCGTGACTCCGTCACCATGGACTTGATCGATGCCAATAAATTTATCGGTCTGTCTGTGGACAAGGACAATGTGGTTACCGGTGTCTATAAGCCCCATGAATTCACCGGCGGTGTGGCTGCCTATGAATTTTACGTCATGGATATCCAGGGCGAGCAGCTGATGCTTAACAATATCTCCAGCGGCAGAGGCTTGCCCTTGAAGCTGAAGATCAACGAGAATACGGGCATTTACGATGTGTCCGATACTTTGCTTGCCGGTATGCCCTGTGAGCTGAAGCCCGGCGACCAGATCTATGCGATCAATGGTCTGGACGGCTATGCCAGCCATATTTTTGTGTGTCCGCCCTTCCAGGCAAAGCCGGTCTACTGGAATGCAGACCGTCAGTACGACAACACCTCTAAGTACAGTACACGTACCCGCTCTGCCAGCGGCTACTATGAGATCGAATTCATCGTGGATGGTCAGTCTGTGATCTATAAGACCAAGGACACAGCCATTGTGGATCAGATCGATGGCTTTGCGGCCAGATGTATGTCCCTGGAGTTTGATGAAGAGGGCATGATCAGCGCCGCTATCCACGCAAAATTTGCTACCGGCGGTGCTACTGCCGCCAGCTGGTTTCATGTGATGCGCCTGGACAAGGTGGGTCAATCCGACGACATCAACCTGGTGGCTGACGGCTTCTATGCCGAGAAGCTTTCCGGCAGTGACAAGGGCAGCACCGCTACCTTGAGCTATGCCAATAACTGCAAGATCTACGATATGTCCGGTACAGGCGCATACCTGGGTGAGACCACCGAACTGCGCCTGGGCGACCAGATCCATTGTCTGACCGACCCCAATGGCGATGTGTGCATCATCTTCGTGGTCAACCGTCCCATGGAGATGGAGCTGTACTACAACCTGGAGCGTAAATACGATTCCACCAAGAAGGAATCCACCAGAACCGTGTCCTCTGATGGCTTCTATCATTTTGAAATGTCCGTCAACGGCAAGCTGGTCAATCTCAAGACCCAGGATATTGCCATTGTCAACACCATTGATGCCCGTGGCGCAAAGGTGCTGGGTCTGAAGCTCAATGGCAATGTGATCACTGCCGCCTATGCACCCAGTTCCGTAGAAGGCGCAAACCGCACCATTTTCGACTATGCTGTGGTCACCCAGATCGCCGACAACGGTACTGTGACCGCAGAGCGTAACGGCAATACCTTCACCGGCAAGCTGTCTAACGGCTGTGAGATCTACAACGTGTCCAGCATGGCCTCCACCAAGGGCGAGGTGACCACTGTGCAGGTGGGTGACCGTGTGTACGGTCTGGGCGATGTCCACGGCAATATCAACCATATTTATGTGGTTGGCCGCTATGTGAACAGCCCGGTCTACTGGAATTTGGATCGCAGCTACGATTCTACCAATAAGACCACCAAGCGTACTCCGTCCGCAGATGGCTATTATTACATTAAGCTGGCTGTGGGTACAGAAACCAAGACCTATAAGACCAAGAATAAGGCGCTGGTGGATAAGCTGGATTCCTTTGTGGCGGTTGCCCTGAAGACCAGCGGCGACGTGATCACGGCGGTGTATAAATACGATTGCGCTGTGGGCTACAGCGGCGGCGGATTCGGCAGCTGGATGACCGTGAAATCCATTAACGGTACTACCATCGTAGCCGCCAACGATACCACCACCAACACCGGCAATATGATTCTCAATTGCCCGGTCTATAATGTGTCCGCAGGTTCTTCTGCACCCGTGCGCAAGACAAAGCTGCAGATAGGGGATAAGATCCACGGCATTAAGGATTCCAACGGCCAGATCGTCATGATCTATGTGGTCAGCTGTTCTCTGGATCTGGATCTGTACTACAATATGGATCGCAAGTGGGATGCCGATCGTGGCGTGACCACCCGTGTACCCGATGCCAGCGGCTGGTACTGGTTCGATATGGCGGTCAACGGCAAGCAGGTGAAGCTGAAAACCAAGAGCCTGACCATTGTCAATGCCATTGATGAGCGTGCGGCCAAGGTTCTGGGTCTGGAACTGAAGGGCGATGAGATCCTGGCAGCCTATAAGCCCAGTTCTATGAAGCATTCTGCCAAGACCGTCTTTGACTTTGCAGAGGTTACCAAGGTCTCCGGCAATACCATCACCGCTACCAGAGGCGGCAAGACCTTTACCGGTACGTTGTCTAAGAATGCCAAGGTCTATCATGTTTCCAATAGCGCAGCCAAGATCGGTGAGCCCAGTACCGTGAAGGTGGGCGATACCATCTATGGTCTTGGCAGCGATTCCAAATCCGTAAACCATGTGTTTATTACCAAGCGCAACCTGGATCTGGAACTGTACTATAACATAGAGCGTATGTGGGATGCAGATAAGTCTGTGTCTACCCGTACACCCGACACAAACGGCTGGTACTGGTTCTCCATGACCGCCAACGGCAAGCAGGTGCAGCTGAAAACCAAGGATGTGAACGTAGTCAATACCATTGACGAGCGTGCGGCCAAGGTGCTGGGTCTGCAGCTGAAGGGCGACCAGATCCTGGCGGCCTATAAGCCCAGCGCCGTGAAGAATTCTATCAATACTGTGTTCGACTTTGCTATCGTCAAGAGCGTTTCCGGTAGCACCGTCACCGCCACCAGAGGCGATAAGACCGTGACAGCAACCCTTGTAAAGAATGCCAAGATCTATAATGTCTCTGAGGCGGCCGATACTTTGGGTGAATTCACCACCGTCCAGGTGGGCGATACCATCTACGGCCTGGGTACTGGCAAGAATGCCGTGTACTATGTGTACGTGACCAACCGGGAAGTAAAGCCTGCCACCAAGACGGAATTGTGTCCTGTCTGTAACGAGACCGTGGTCTGGAAGACCTGGAACGGCAAGTCCGCACTGACCGAGGGTCACTGGTACTTAAATCGCAATATTAACGTGGAGAAATCCACAACCGTAGCCCAGGAGACGACCCTGTGTCTGGATCTTTGCGGCTACCTGGCAAATGGTAAGGATAGCTTGGATCGTCTGTTTAATATCTACGGTGTGATGAACATTATAGATAGTGGCGAAACCGGCATGATCATGACCAATTACGCAAACGCTGAAGGCCGTACCGGTTCTGTGTTCTATGTGCAGAACAGTAAGGACAACGGCGCAGGAACTTTGAATCTGTACGGCGGTACGCTGACCTCTGCCGGTCATACTAAGTATGGCGGCATCGGCGGTGTTGGCTATCGGTTCAATATGTATGGCGGTACGATCATTGGCGGTAAGGCGCTCAAGGGCGGCAACCTGTATCTGGACGGCGAAGCAAATGTGAAGCTCTATGGCGGTCGTATCGTAGGCGGCGCAGCAGAGCAGGGCGCAGATATCTATTCCAAGCGCAATGTGACCCTGGGCGGCAATATCCAAATCGGTAACCTCTACCTGGAAAGCGGCAAGACCATTGCCATAGATGGCCTGACAGAAGGCGCATCCATCGGTGTGACCCTGGCAGAGTCCTACGGCACGCTGGCTACCAATGCAACCCAGGCAGATCTGGAATTCTTCCATGTGGGGGAAGACCTGGAGCTGAAGCTGAAGGGTGACGAACTGGTGATCCAGCAGATGGTAGTGGTTGCGCCTCTGGAACATGAGGATCACTGCGTATGCGGCGGCTGGAAGGACCATACCTGTGAGCCCCCCACTTGGGAAGCCTGGACAGGCACTTGGGAGAGCGGTAAGTATTATGCCCTGACCCAGGATCACGAGGTGAACTCCACCATCATGATCCCCGAGGGACAGACGCTGAACCTGTGTCTGAACGGTCACGATCTGATCGGCGCAGCCAATGTGACCCGTATCTTCAATGTATATGGCGAACTGAACCTGTGTGACCATGCTGACGAAAACGGCATCTATGCCGGTGACGTGATCAGCAATTACGAGGGTGATAACACCCAGACCGGTCGTATCTTCTATGTGCAGAACAAGACCGGTGCTTGCTTCAATCTGTTCGGCGGCAACTTGATCTCCAACAGCTTGACCAATAAGGGCGGCATTGGCGGTTCTGCCAAGACCTTGAACATCTATGCCGGTACTGTCGAAGGCGGTAAGGCTACCGTTTCTGGCGGTAACCTGCAGATCGATGGCGGTGTGACCACCATTTATACCGCCATCACCGGCGGTCAAGCACCTCTGGGCGGCGATATCTATGTAAGTAACGGTCAGCTGGTTGTCAGCGGCAATGCAGTGATTGCAGATGTGTACCTGACCAGCGGTAAGACCATCCAGATTAAGGAGCTTTCCGAGAAAGCATCCATCGGTGTGACCCTGGCAGATACCTATGGCGATTTCGCCACCAATGCCAAGGAATCCGACCTGGATCGCTTCCTGGTAGCAGAGGGCTTGACTAAGGTCTATGCCGACGGCAAGCTGACCATCACCGATGGGCAGACACCCGAAGAACCGGAACAGCCCACCGTTCACCAGCATTGTATTTGCGGTGACCTGGGCAAGATCGGTGACCATACCTGTGGGGATGCCATTGTCTGGGAACCCTGGACAGGCACATGGGAGAGCGGTAAGTCTTATTATCTCACCGAGAATTATAATTTGACCGCAACTATCAAGATCGACGAAGGTATGACCTTGAACCTGTGTCTGAACGGTCACGATATCATCGGCGCAACCAACGTCAACCGAATTTTCAATGTGTTCGGTGTGCTCAATATCTGTGACCATAAGGCAGAGGACGGCACTTATGCCGGTGACGTGATCAACAATTACGACATTGCCAAGGGCGATATTAAGACCGGCGGTGTGTTCTATGTGCAGAACCGCACCGAGGCGGCCTTCAACCTGTACGGCGGTAACCTGACCTTTACCACCAAGCTGAAAAATGGCGGTATCGGCGGCGTCACCGCAAGCTTCCGTATGTATGACGGTAAGCTGTTGGGTAACACCGTCAGCGGTGACGGCGGTGTGCTGTATTTGGAGCATACCAATGCCAATGTCCGTCTGTACGGTGGTGAGATTTCCGGCGGCAGAGCCACCAACGGCGGTAATATTTACCTGAATAAGGGCTCTGTCTATGTGGAGGGCGCAACCATCTCCGGTGGTTATGCCACCAACGCAGGCGGCAGCATCCGCGTGCAGGCAGATACCAACCTGTATCTGATCAGCGGTAAGATCACCGGCGGCGAAGCCAAGGGCAACGGTGGTAACATCTACTCTCTGGGTAATGTATCCATCACCGGCGGCAGCCTGGAGAAGGGTAAAGCCCCCTCCGGCAAGATCGGTGGCAACTTGTATGCCAGCGGCGGCAGCCTGCAGATCTCCGACGATCCCAATGTGGAGGGCGCACCCTCTGTGACCGGCGGTACTGCCGGCACAGGCGGCAACATTGCCATTAAGGTGAGCAATGTGATCATTTCCGGCTGCACCATCAGCGGTGGCACAGCCGACAAGGGCGGCGACATCTATTTTGAGAAGTCCGGCGGCACGCTGACCATTTCTGATTGCGGCGCGGTTGCCGTATACGTGGCAGCTGGTACTGTCAGCGGTGACGACAACGTGACCATCCTTCCCTGATTTTCTGTAGGGAACGCTGTCCCCAGCGTTCCGCAAAAAGCCCGTAGGCAAATGCCTACGGGCTTCAATCTTATTTCGATGCATTGTAGGGAACGCCGTCCCCGGCGTTCCAAAAAGAATTTTGACCTCGATGGGCAAAATTCTTTCTATCATTCGAAGTCGTATTGCGGAACGCTGCGAACAGCGTTCCCTACATCCCATTATCGAACAGAACCTCTGTCAGCCAAGTAAGGCTGCAAGGTATATTTGTGCAGTTTATTATCTCCACCGGACAGCCGATCAATGACAAACTGAGCGCATTGTTCCGCAACCAGATCCTTGGGCATGTGGATGGTGGTTAGGGGAGGGGCGGTGAACTCATTGGCAGGACCATCGTCATAACCGATGACGCTGATATCCTGCGGGATGGAAAGTCCCAACTCCCGGCAAGCTTTGTAAATGCCGTATGCCATAGAGTCACAGAAGCAGATCACACCCTCACAGCAACCGGGATTTGCCTGCCAGGCATCCATGAAGCATTGGTATGCGGTCTGCTGATTGGGAGCGAAGCGGAAAATATTCTCCTGAGGAATGGTAAGTCCACACTCTGCGTAGGCTTTTTCAATGCCCTCCAAGAACATATTGCTGGATTGGTAGCCCTCTGGGCCGCCAAAGATCAGATTCCGCTGCACCTTGCTCTCCAGCATCCGTTTTGCGCTGATGTAACCGGCATGGATATGATCCACAACCAGGGAATTGGTGGGCAGCTCCTTGGGGTCACCCAGCACCAAAGTCCGTTCAAACATGAGATTCAGCAGCTGCATATTGTCACCGGTGGGGTCGGCAGGATCAATGATCACAGCCTCGGGCATCCGGGACAGGGCGGTGCGGATACTGCTGCGCTCGTATTCGGGGCTATATCGGGAGTTGGAGATCATGGTGGTGTAGCCATAAGCAGCCAGCTTGCCGGAAATGATGGAGATCATTTCGCCGTAGGCAGGAATGTCAATATCATTGAGGATAATAGCCACGGTCTTAGAACCCTTCTGGCGCAAAGAGGACGCAAAGTAATTGCGGGTATAGTTCATTTCCTTTGCTTTTGCCTGTACCATCTGGCGAGTGGCTTCGCTGATGGCGGGGTCGTCGTTCAGAGCCTTGGAGACCGTGGAGAAAGAAATGCCCAAGGCCGCGGCAATGGATTTGATGGTTACGGGCTTGTCTTGTTGGGGCATAGGATCACTCCTGTTATATTTCTTGTGGCTCATTATACTTTATAACATTGTAGCTGTCAAACCATCCACATAAAATTCGGTAAAAGTACTAAAAACAGCAGGTAAAATCTGTGTGAAATACAAATTGACAATAATAGGGAAATATACTATAATGTATTGTGAAATCTTACAACGATGTAAATTCATTCGTTGAAAAAATCAGGAGGCTACATAATGAAAAGAAAGTATTCCGTTGAGCTTTCCAACCTGGGTCAGTTTGTGGACCGCTACATGTCCTGCGGCTACAATGATGACTACACCGTTGAGGAGCTGCTGAAGCGCGCAACTACCATCGACAAGATCACCGGCTGTGAGCTGTGTGGTACTTGGCACATCACCGAGCAGTCCGCTGACAAGATGAAGAAGCTGATCGAGGACTCCGGTCTGCAGCTGGTTTCCATCATCCCCGACTATTTCGCACAGCGTAAGTGGGGTCATGGTGCATTCTCCTCCTCCGATCCCGAGCTGCGTAAGCAGGCCATCCGTGACACCAAGATCATGATGGATATCTGTGCAGACCTGGGCGGTGAGATCGTTACCATCTGGAACGGCCAGGACGGCTACGACTATCCCTTCACCACCGACTATGTACAGCGCCGCACCTGGATTCAGGAAGGCATCAAGGAGTGCTGTGATCACCGCTCCGACATCAAGCTGTCCATCGAGTACAAGCCCCGTGAGCCCAAGATGCGTTCCTTCATGACCGACGCTTCCACCACTCTGCTGATGGTGAACGAGATCGGCCGTGACAACCTGGGTGTTACCCTGGACTTCGGTCACTCTCTGATGGGTATCGAGAACCCCGCTGAGGCTGCCGCTATTCTGAAGATGTACGGTGACAAGCTGTTCCACTGCCATGTTAACGACAACTATGGCTACTGGGATGATGACTGCATCGCCGGTGTTATCCACCCCATCGAGACCTGTGAGTACCTGTACTGGGTCAAGCGCCTGGGCTATGACTCCTGGTTCTCCTTCGACCAGTATCCCTACCGTGAGGACGGCCGTGACGCTCTGGAAGAGGGCATCGAGTGGATCGAGACCCTGGGCGCCATCGCTGACTCCCTGGATGACAAGAAGGTTGACGAGCTGATGGATAAGGCTGACGGCGTTGGCTTCGCTAAGATGATCCGTGAGGCTATGTTCCAGAAGAAATATTGATACATAAAGCCTAAGCTATACAGCGTGGCAGCTTGGCTGCCACGCTGTTTTTAACTGATCTCTGTAGGGCGGGGGCTTGCTCCCGCCGCCTACATCCCACATAAAATTGAAAGGAACTGAAAATTATGGCTATTAAGCTTTCCTGTACCGCCAATATGGTACCCGGCAAGACTCTGACCGAAAAGGCACATACCGTCCGCAAGCTGGGCTATGACGGCATGGCTATCTTCGTGGATGCTCCCGATTGGAAGGACGAGTTGCTGGACGAAATGCTCCAGATGGAGGAGCGCACCGGTGTGAAGCCCTGTGAGTTCGTGCTGACCGCCGGCTACTACGGCCACCTGATGAACAAAGATCCCGAGATCCGCAAGCAGGCTCTGGTTGCTTACAAGCAGTCCATTGACATTGCTAACAAGATCGGTGCGATCACCGAGATGGAGTACGAGTACCGTACCCAGGATCCGCTGCCTCTGTTCGAGCCCTATCAGCAGATGCCCGAGGAGGAGAAGGAACTGTACGTTTCTATCGTCAACGAGCTGGGCGCCTGCGTCAAGCCCGGTGCGGCTATGCTCATCGAGTCCTGCAACCGTTACGAGACCAAGTACATGACCCGTCTGTGCGATTGCGTGGAGATGCTGGAGCGTGCTGACCCCGAGATCACCAAGAACATGGGTCTGATCGCTGACTTCTTCCACCTGGCCATCGAGGAAGTGGACATTGCCCAGGCTATCATTGATGCCGGCAAGTGGATTCGTCACGTCCACCTGGGTGACAGCAACCGTCTGGCTCCCGGCTACGGCCACACCGATTGGAAGTCCGGCATGGCTGCTCTGAAGCAGATCGGCTTCGACGGCTATATGAACTTGGAGTGCGGTGTCCCCGGTCCTTACGACGTGGTTCTGCCCGAGGTTGCCGAGTTCCTGCGTAAGGTTCATGCCAATGCGTAATCCCAAGGCATTATTACTGCCGTTTTACTGCGACGGCTATGATATGGAAGCCGCCAATGCCCAAATCGCCCAGCTATCTGACCTGCTGACCGGTTGGGGTGTGGATGTGGAAACTGCCGCTCCCATTGGGGATGTGGCAGCTGCCCGTGCCGCTTCCAAGCAGTATAATCCCTATTGCTATGATTTCGCTGTGCTTTTTGCCGCCACTTGGTCTGAGCCTCGTCTGGCAGCCATTGCCGCGCGCCAGTTCTTTGGTATGCCCTTGGCTGTGTGGTGCGTCAGCGAATTTACCTACCATGGTCGCAGAACGGAGATGTCCTCTGCACCTGCCGCCGCTGCGCTGAAGGGCAGCCTGCAGGAAATGGGTGTGAAATGCGAATTTTTCGCAGACCTGGACGATAGCCACGGCAAGCGGGAAAAGCTGATTGCTCTGGCCAATGCCGCCCGTGCTATTTCCTGCCTGCGGGAAGCTAAAATGGGCTTCTTCGGTCACAATTTCAACGGCATCACCGCCGCTGATTTTGACTTGTCTCTTATGCGCCGTAAGCTGGGTACAGAAGTATTCTCCTTCGATGTGTCTGAGCTGATCGTGAAGATGCAGGGCTTCGATGCAGAGTCTGCAGAATATAAGGCCATGGAGCAGAAGGTCAAGTCCAAGATTTCCGGCAGCACCGGTGCATTCCTGGATAAGATCGTCCGTATGTGCCTGGGTCTTAATGCCTATGTGCAGGACTTTGAACTGGATGCTCTGGATGTGCGATGCCATACGGAGCTGAGCCAAACCTATGGCTTGGCAGCTTGCCTGCCCCTGAGTGTATTGGGTGATGAATTGCCCTGTTCCTGCGAGGCTGACCTGCCTGTGATGCTGACCCAGCTGATTCTAACCCTGCTGTCCGGCGGTCAGATCTCCGCTTATGTGGATCTGCGTACCTTCCAGGAGGACGGTATCTCTGCCGGTGCTTGCGGTTATGCGCCTTGTAGCGTTACCGGCAATAAGGCAGAGGTGGGTGGCGCAGAAGCACCCGAAAACGGTGCGCCTGCCGGTTATCTCACCAACAAATCCGGTCTCAACGAAGGCCGGCTGACCATGGCGCGTATGCTCAAGTATCCCGGCGGTCAGCTGAAGCTCCACTTGACCGGTGCCACTGCCAAGCAGGAGGAAGTTCGCCTGCAGGAGCAGTTCTGTCCCTATTATCCCATGGCAAAGCTGATCCCCGATGTTCCCATGGAGCGATTCATGGAATATGTGGGTGCAAACCACTATGCCCTGGTATATGAGGAAGTCATGGCTGCCGCCAAGATCTTCTGCAAATACCTGGATATTGAACTGGTGAACTAAAAACAATGCCCGTTGCGGAATTCGCAACGGGCATTTTCTGTAGGGCACGCTGTCTTCAGCGTTCCGCAATCAAATCCTTAATCACTTCACCGGCGATGATCAGACCTGCCACCGACGGCACAAATGCCACCGATCCGGGCAACGCACGACGACCCTCGGGCATTTCCTCGGTGCTGTCGCATTGGGGGCTGATGGCATCCTCTGTGGAAAACAGTACCTTCACATGCTTGATGCCTCGCTTGGCGCATTCCTTCCGCATGATCCGTGCCAGAGGACAGATGGAGGTCTTGGCAATATCTGCGATCTGGAACTTGGTGGGGTCTAATTTGTTGCCAGTTCCCATGGAACTGATGATGGGTGTACCGGCTTCTTTGCAAGCCACGATCAGCGACAGCTTGGCGGTGACCGTATCCACCGCATCCACCACATAATCGTACTGACTAAAATCAAACTGATCTGCGGTGTCGGGCATATAGAAGGTTTTCCGTGCATTTACCTGGATGCTGGGGTCAATGGCCAGTACCCGGGCTTTTGCCGCATCGGATTTTTCCATGCCGATGGTCTCATGGGTGGCAAGCAGCTGCCGATTGATATTGGTCAGACTAATGGTATCGTGGTCCACCAGGGTCAATGCGCCCACACCGCTACGAGCCAGGGCTTCCACCACATAACCGCCAACACCGCCCAGACCGAACACAGCCACATGGGCATTTTTCAATTTTTCCATGCCCTCTGCACCCAGCAAAAACCGAGTTCGGGAATACTGATCCATATAACCAACTCCTTTGTAACCATTCTACCATATTTTTATCTTAGGGTCAAATTCATATTTATCGCACAATCCGGTAGGGCGGGGGCTTGCTCCCGCCTAAAAGGTCAAGACCAGCGCCGATGCCGTATTGGGGTGCGGCATGGCGGGAGCAAGCCCCCGCCCTACAGTGCCCTAACGGAACGATAAATATGAATTTATTACAATCTAACCAAACCTTTCATCCATCTTAAATCTTCCTTTCTCAGAATGCCGCACAGGAATAGCAGACAACTCAGGATGAGCGGATAGCACAAACACCGTGCGATTGTATCTTGAACACCGGATGCGGCAAGTATACTGCCTATGGTACACAAACCACCCAGTAGGGGAATCTTCAAGGGTAACTGTTTGCCGGTAATCTTCAAAAGTCTATTCAGGCTGAGCAGAAAATTGATCAAATGGGTCACGAAAAAACTGAGTAAATACCCTTGCATTCCGTATTTTGGCAACAAAAGATATAAAAATGCCACATCCATTCCGGAGGTGAGAATATTATACCGCACACAGGCCTTTTGTTGTCCCAGACCCTTGGTCATGGCATCGGTGATGGCATCGCAGTAGAGCATGGGGATCATGGGGGCATATAAGCGCAAATAATGCCCCGCAAGCTGGCTGTCGTAGAGCCGTAAACACAGCCCTCGGGCGCACAGAAACATAAGTCCACAGAAAAAGCACCCATATAGCATACAGATCCGCAGAGATCTGCCCACCAGATATCGAATCCGCTGACGGCTGCCGGCGGCGGCACACCGTGCCAGTTCCGGGATCAGCAATTCTGCCAGGGCATAAATAATGGCCGCCGGGAACATGAGTACCGGAAACACCATGCCGCACACCGTGCCGAAGGCCGCCAAAGGCGCTACGTCACCTGCGAACAGAGCCAGCCGCTTGGGCACCATGAGATTCTCCGTGGTGGAGATCCCGGCCTTCAGATCGTCTGCCAGAGCCAGGGGTAGGGCGGTGTCCAGTAACCGATGCCGTACCGAAATTCGGGGTGCGGTGGGCGCGTGCTCTCTGGCTCGTAAAATCAATAAACATACTAAGGTCAGACACGCTCCAAGACCGCTACCCAAAACCACCGCTGTGCAGGCTTTGGCTGGGTCGTGACCGACCCAAAGACTCAACAGAACCATGGTGATGCTCACAGAAAACACCTGCTCAGCGATCTCTACAGCCGCCAGCGTGCCAATGCGGTTTGCGGCAGTAAAATACCCGGTCATGACCCCACATAAACAGCTCACCGGCAGAAATGCGGTAAAGAGCCGGATGGCGGTTTCCGTTCTGGGATCGCCCACCCAATAGGCGGCAATTTGGGGCGCAAAATAACCAACCCCCAGACACACCCCACCGCTGATGAGAATACTGTACCCAAAGCACCCGGACAGCACCCATTTCACGTTCCCCGGTCTGCCTTTTCCCAGTTCCTCGGCGGATAAATACATGGTGGCGGTGCGGACACCGGCCATGGCGGCGGTCATAGACAGCATACTCACCGACAGCACCAGCTGTAACAGCCCGATGCCGGCGGCACCGATCCTGCCGGATAAATAGACTTGAAACCCGGTAGCCCCCAGCCGCAACAGTAAATTCACAGCGGTCAGAAGCAGTGCGCTATAAAAAATAGGCATCCTCTTAGACAAAAGAATCCCCCCTTGTCCACAGCCTATGCGGACAAGGGGAGTGATATGTGTAACATTGGCATTGAAGATGCCAATTCATCACATTTGCTTCAGCAAATTCATAGTGTTTGACTTGTCAAACTCATAACTCATAACTTTTTGCATTAGTAGGGAACGCTGCGGACAGCGTTCCTCTCAAAAACGCACCATGCCCACGGAATGCTGAGGACAGCATTCCCTAATTGTTTAGTTATCAGTTATGATTGCTGTGCAAGTTATGATTTTGGCTGCGCCAAAAGTTATGAACCGATGGTTACCATCGGTGTTGAGCTCAGACAGTCCATTCCTTACAATGCATGGAAAGGGGACATTCCTGGCATTTGGGATTCCGGGCGGTGCAGATCTCTCTGCCGAACAACACGATCCGATGACAGAAATCGCTGCTTTCTTCCGGGGGCAGGATCTTGCGCAATTGCCGCTCCACCTTCTCCGGCTCTTTGCCCTGGGACAAACCCAGACGACCGCAGATGCGAATGCAATGGGTGTCGCAAACCACGCTGCCGGGCTTTTGATAAATATCACCCAACAGCAAATTGGCGGTCTTTCTGCCCACACCGGGCAGCTGCAGTAGATCCTCCATATTGTCCGGCACTTTACCCCCATGCTTTTCTATGAGCATCTGGCAAGCCAGCACAATATCCTTGGCCTTCTGTCGGTAAAATCCGCAGGAGTGGACATAGTTTTCCACATCCTCGACAGGCGCGTTAGCCATGGCTTCCAGGGTAGGGTAGGCGGCAAACAGGGCAGGAGTCACCAGATTCACCCGGGCATCGGTGCATTGGGCAGACAGCCGCACAGCGATCATCAGTTCGTAATCCGTGCTGTAATGAAGCGCACAGGGCGCATCCGGATACCGATTCGCCAAAATATCCAGTATTTGTCTGACTTTCTTCTTCATTTGCACCCCTCCGTTTTTTTCTTTATCATACCACACAGGTCAAGCCCTGTAAATTCCAATTTCTCGCTCACAAGGCTCCCCTCGTAGGGGAGCTGTCACC
>JAFYVL010000053.1 GCA_017549125.1 Oscillospiraceae bacterium
AGCATTCGTGTTGGTTGTTACATTTTAGGCGGGAGCAAGCCCCCGCCCTACAATACTAGGATTCAATGCTTTAGTTTGGGGTCAAAGGCGTCGCGGAGGCCGTCGCCAAACAGGTTGAGAGATAAGACAATCATGCTGATGGTGATTGCCGGGATCACCAGGCGGTAGGGATAAGAGGTAATGCCATTTAAGGCATCTGCCGCCAGTGAGCCTAAGCTGGGCATGGGTGCGTTGACACCCAGCCCTAAAAAGCTTAGATAGCTTTCTGTAAAAATGGCATTGGGGATCTGCAAGGCCGTGGAGATAATCACCAAGCTGATACAATTGGGCAACAAATGCTTACGGATCACCCAGCCGCCGCCAGCACCGGCGGCTCTGGATGCCAGCACATATTCCCGTTCTCGCAGGCTTAAAATCTGCCCACGAATCAGCCGTGCCATACTGACCCAATACAAAAGCGCAAACACCAGAAACAGGCTGATCATATTACTGCCCAGTTCTTCCAGCACCGTACCTTCGATCCATGGTCCCAGGGTCACCTTCATCACCGATGCCAGCAGGATCACCATGAGGGTATCCGGCAGAGAGTAGATAATATCCACCCCTCGCATGATCGCCATATCCACCTTACCGCCCAAATAACCGGCCAACGCACCGATGGTCAAGCCCACCACCAGCACAATGATACTGGCGAAAAATCCCACCGCTAAAGAGATCCGTGTGCCATAGACCACACGGATAAAGTAATCTCTGCCGGAAGCATCCGTACCAAACACATGGGGAAACACAGATTCCCCCGCCGCGATACGCTGTTTCTCTGTCTCTCCATAGGAAAATGGTGCTAAATTGTTATAGGATGGATCAACCGGCTTTCTGGGCTGGACGCCCAGCATTTGGTCATAGGAATAAGGCCATACCCAGGGCAGAATCACCGATGCCAGGGTGATCAGCAGGACTACCACCATGCTGATGGTGGCGATTTTATTGCGGAACAGCCGTTTGATCCCATCTTTGAAGAAGGTAGTGGAGGGTCGCTCCGGCAATTGATAAACCTTTTCCTCTGGGCTGGCTTTTCGAAAATCATCCGCGTTCATAGCATCCTCCTATTCCAAACGGATCCGAGGATCCACAACTTTGTATAAAATATCGCTGAGCAGATTCATGGTCACGATCAGCACCGACAACACAATGGTTGTTCCCATGATCATGGGATAATCGCGATCTGTGATGGAACTGACAAAGGCTCTGCCGATTCCGGGCACCGCAAATATCTTCTCCACCACCAGAGAGCCTGTGACGATATAGGCGATCATTGGCCCGATATAGGTGATCACCGGAGCAAGGGCATTCTTCAGCGCATGTCCAAAAATGATCTTGCCCGAACTGACACCCTTGGCACGGGCGGTACGGATATAATCCTGCCCCAGCACATCCAGCATAGATGAGCGTGTTAAGCGAGTAATATAGGCAGTCGGGTATAAAGCAAGGGTAATAATGGGCAGTATGCGACCACCTGCCATGGCACCGTTGGCAGGTACCAGCATCCATTTCACCGCAAACAGCAGTAGTAACAGCGTGCCCATAATGAACGACGGCATAGATACAAAGGCTGTGGTGATAACCATGATCAGCTTATCGGCAAAGCGGTTGCGCCGCAAAGCCGCAACTGCCCCCAGCACCACACCGGCCACCACTGCCACAGCCGCAGCAATCAAGCCCATACGCACAGAAACCCGGAGACCTTCCAGGATCAGATCCATCACATCTCGTCCCCGTTGCTTCAGACTAGGGCCAAAGTCAAAATCTGTGACTACGTCTTTTAGATAAGTCAGATATTGGCTAAACAAGGGTTTATCCATACCGTATTTGGCTTCCAAGGCTTCCAAGGCTGTCTGGGATATGGCCTTTTCTCCCAAAAAAGGCCCACCGGGTACAGCATGCATCACAAAAAATGTAATGGTGATCACCACAAACACCGTCAGCACCGCAAGTCCTATGCGTTTGAGAACATACGCAAGCGTTCCGGAATCCATAATCTCCGCCTCCTTCTTTCCTACATTTTCTGCACCAACAAACAAATTATTCTCCATGGTAAAACTTGCAAATTCCAATTTATTGCACAATCCGGTAGGGCGGGGGCTTGCTCCCGCCTAAAATGTAAAAACCAACACGAATGCTGTGTTTTACTGCGACATGGCGGGAGCAAGCCCCCGCCCTACGATGCCTTAATTTTGCATTTTGCATTTGTTTATCGTTGCGTTTCAAATTTGTATTTATGTTTAATTTATGGTAAAATGTAAGTAATCGGACAATTTGAGTCGTATAAGAAGTGAAGGGGTTGGACGCAATCCCATTTATAAGGAGGTTGTCACATGGATAACGGTGCAAGTAGCTACCGCCGCTATCTGGACGGTGACGAAGATGCTTTCCGAGAGATCGTAAGTGAATATTTTGATAATCTGGTCTTTTTCATTGATCGGCTGGTATTGGATACATCCGCCGCAGAGGATATTGCGCTGGATGCCTTTACCCAACTGGTAGTCAATAAACGGCGGTATGATTTCCGGGTGAGTCTGAAAACATACCTGTTTATGATCGGTCGCAGTCGAGCCTTGGATTACATAAAGCACCGCAAAAAGCTGACTATGGTGGAATTATCGGATGCGGAGCAAATCCCCGCATCCCAGCCATCTATGGAAGAACGGTTAATGGCGGACGAACGCAGAAGAATCATTCATACAGCGCTGGAACAGCTTCAAGAGCCCATGCGCTCTGCCATATATTTGGTGTATTTTGAGGAATTATCCCCAGAAGAAACCGGCAAGGTACTGAAAAAGAACAGAAAGCAAATATACAATCTTTTGTATCGTGGAAAGCAGGAACTTCGTGCCATCCTTGGAAAGGACGGTGAGCTGTTATTATGAGTAATTTAGACCAACGGATGGCGGAAATCCGTCGCCGCAGTGAAAAAATATTAAAAGAACGCAAAAAAAGACGGCAAGTAATTCTTGCCGCCTGTATTCCGGTTTTGTTATGTGTGGGAATTTATGCCTTTATGAGAACTCCTGTCACCCAAAACCATCGCATATCTGACCCGGTTGCCCCAGAGGATTCCGTAGGATCCATTGTTCTGTATGCACAGGCGCAGGTCAATGGCAGGACGCTCTCAGGGGAGGATGCGCAACAGATCCATGTATTTTTTGACAAGCTCGTGTTGCCCGGTTACGGTTTCCCGGATAAGAATGATGAAGCGGATGTGCGTGGAGACACCGATGTGGTTATGTCGGAAGATGCCGAGGAACACGAATTCCTCTCTAACAGCACTACGGATACGATCAGCTATACCATCACGCTGATTGCGGAGGACGGCTCTTCCCGGGAGTATGGTTTGACCGGAAACGAACTGACTGACCTAGCCACCGGACAATCTGTGTTCCTGTCCGAGGAACAGCTGCAAGAACTTTTAGCATTCATTACAGGCCAACAATAGATTTCAATCCCCTACGGGGCATGAAAATGACAGTGTATGCAATTAAAATTTGCAGGAAAAGGATGTGAGGTTATGAAAAAGATTTTGGTGTGTTTATTGGTGTTGGGGTTGGTTTTTCCGGCAGGATGTAAATCCGTAAAAGAGGCAGCTCCTACCACGGAGGCAGGTATTCAAGAACCGGATATCATTCCCAATATCCCATTGGATTTTGAGGCTCAGTACATTCGTACCAATGGCGGTAACAGTATGGAATTTCCCGGTGTGACCATCATTGACAGCAAAAAGGCATTGGATGATTACTATACCGGTTATCGGGAAATATATGATTTAGAGCAACAGGTCCAGTTATACAGCGATACCACAATAGGTTTTTTAGATGCCTGTGACAAATATGATGTTTCGTTCTTTGAAGAAAAGTATTTGATCCTTGTAACCTTGGAAGTAGGAAGCGGATCTGTGCGCCACAATGTAACCTCTGTAGAGCAGAACGCGCAAGGAAAAATTGAAATCTCCATTGATTCCGTGCTTCCCGGTGGTGTAGGCACGTCGGATATGGCGCAATGGCATATTATATTGGAGTTGGACCATGACTACTGGATCAGTTCCCCAAACATGGTGATGGTTTATTGGAACGATCGATTGGCTTATGATGGTGTCGCCATTGAACCACCCAGTACACAGAAGGTATATACCGAGCCTCCAAAAGGAACCATCAAGACCCAGGATGGTGAGGCCAGTCTTCGTTTAGGCGGTTACAGCTGGTTTTATGGAGATGGGGCGGTGACGGCAGACCAAGGAACACGCCCCTTGCAGAATCTGGATTCCGTGACCATCAGCGACCTGTGCGTAGAAACGGTTTATGTATTCCAGGAGGAGACCGGAGTCTACGAGCCCACCAACAGCCTGGGATACTTGGTAAAACTGGATTGGGAGGTCATGCCCACCACCGTAAAATACACCTGCTGGCCGGATACGGTTTGGGAGAACCCGGATACAGAACCGGAGCATGTGGCGGTGATGGAGGAGTATGCCTTTTATGCCAAGCCCGGCGGCTATGTTTACGAGATCGTCGCTGCCTGGGATGACCCCTCCCCGGGGTATCATGGCTCTGCCAATTACTATGTCTACATTCTGGGCGGTGTGCATACCCACATGACCGCCCTGCAGCCGCAGACAATAGATGAACCCGTTACAGGTATTGTGGAAATACACAAACCACAGTGCATATCGCTGGTGAAGAATTCTCCTTCTGGGGTGGTCATTCTGTAACTCTGACGGATATTCTAATCAATCTGGATTATGATCCTATGAAGGTGTGCCGCTGTCGCCCAGAATTTGCCGTCGATACAGAATTCGGCGCAGGCTATGGCATCAATTTAACCGCAGGCTATGCCCGATGCGAAAATGGTCAGGCAGATCTGACCGTGGAGCAAGTCAAAGTCATTCAGAAGATCCTGGACTGGTTGGAAACCACCGGTGGAGAATATCCAACATCCGAAAGTTAACTGCAAGAATAAATTTCTATTTGTAAATTTGGGAGATTTATGTTAGGATATAGAAAAACTCATGGATTTATGAAATTCTTGTGAGTGATTTACGGAGGAAATATATGAAAAGAATCATTGTTTGTTTACTGGTGATTTGCAGTTTGGTCTTGTGCGGTTGCCAAAGTGCTGACAAGAAGGCCGCAAGCACCGATACCCAGCCCAGCCACACACACGCGGTTGCTGAGCATCCTCAGACCATTGAAAATCCCTTGACCCGAACCAGCCAGACCCTGGAGGTTACGGTTTATATTGCCGGTGAAGCACACAGCTTCCAGGGCAGACACGCCCTCACCATGACCAACATCCTGTCCAATCTGGCTTTCGATCCTGCCAAGGTCTGCGATTGTGAGGCAGAGTACACCGTTGACACCCAGTTTGGTACAGGCTACCAGATCAATTTGACCCATGGTTTTGTGCGCTATGAGCAAGGCCAGGCAGATCTGACCACCGAACAAATCTACAGAATCCGTGAGGTTACCAATTGGGTAGAATCTCCCAAGGAGACCGAAACGAAAGCCGAATAACGACAAAATCCCCGAAGTATCTAGCTCGATACTTCGGGGATTTTCATACAATTACAGACCCATTTCTTCCTTGACCTGGCGGAAGCAATCCACAATATAGAGGATATCTTCCTGGGACAGAGCCGCAGACAGCTGGGTACGGATTCTTGCCTTGCCCTTGGGGACAACCGGATAGGAGAAGGCAACCACATACACACCCTTTGCCATCATGCGCTTAGCCATTTCCACAGCCTTATGCTCGTCATAGAGCATCACAGGCAGGATCGGTGTGCCGCCGTCCATCACATCCAGACCGATTTCCTTGATCTTCTCGCCAAAGAGTTTGGTATTGGCAAACAGACGATCACGCATGGACAGGTCATTTTCCAGAATCTCCAAGACCTTCAAAGAACCGGCGGCAACCGCAGGTGCCAAGGTATTGGAGAACAGGTAGGGACGGGAACGCTGGCGCAGAAGGGCGATAATTTCCTTTCTACCGGAGGTAAAGCCACCGGATGCGCCACCCAAGGCTTTACCGAATGTGCCGGTGATAATATCCACACGACCCATCACACCGCAATGCTCCGGTGTGCCTCTGCCGGTTGCGCCCATGAAGCCGGCCGCATGGCTATCGTCCACCATGACCAGGGCATCGTATTCATCTGCCAGGTCGCAAATACTCTTCAGATCTGCCACAATGCCGTCCATGGAGAACACACCGTCGGTGGCAATCAGCTTAATACGGCAATCCTTGGCTTCTTCCAGTTTCGCACGGAGATCTGCCATATCGTTATTCTTATAACGGAAACGCTTTGCCTTACACAGACGCACACCGTCGATGATGCTGGCATGGTTCAGTTCATCGCTGATGACCGCATCCGCATCGGTGAGCAAGGTTTCAAACAAGCCGCCGTTGGCATCAAAGCAAGAGGAATACAGAATAGTATCCTCTGTGCCAAGGAATTGGCTCAGCTTGGCTTCCAGGTCTTTATGCAGAGACTGAGTGCCGCAGATAAAACGGACGGAGGACAGACCATAACCGAAATGATCGTAGCTATCCTTTGCCGCCTGGATCACTCTGGGATCGTTGGCAAGACCCAGGTAGTTATTGGCGCACATATTGATGACCTTCTCGCCGCCGGACAAAGATACCTTTGCGCCCTGGGGAGAGGTAATGACCTTCTCGTTTTTGGTCAGACCGTCACGCTCAATGGCTTCACAGGTCTGCTGAAAATATTCCAATGCCTTTTTCATGGTTAGCCCTCCAAACAAGTCCAATCCAGAATCACCTTACCGCACTGACCGCTGTTCATGGCCGCAAAGCCCTTCTCATAATCGGTCACAGGCATACGGTGGGTGATGATCTTGGAAATATCCAGACCACCCTGGAGCATTGCGGACATCTTATACCAGGTCTCATGCATCTGGCGACCGTAAATACCCTTGATGATCAGGCCGTTGAAGATCACCTTAGACCAATCGATCTTGGTATCGTCACGGAGTAAGCCCAACAGCGCAATTCTGCCGCCGTGGATCATGTGGTCGATAATGGTATTGAAGGCAATCTCGCTTCCGGACATTTCCAGCGCCACGTCAAAGCCTTCCCGGATGCCCAATTCCTGCATCACCTCATCCAGGCTCTGGGTCATGGTATTTACGGTGTGCTGGATACCCAGCTGACGAGCCAGTTCCAGACGCTCATCCTTGATATCCGTAATGACCACACGGCGAGCGCCCACAAACTTACAAACAGCGGCAGCCATAATGCCGATAGGGCCTGCGCCGGTAATGAGCACATCCTCACCGGTCAGGTCGAAGGACAGAGCCGTATGCACCGCATTGCCGAAGGGATCAAAAATGGCATACATTTCCTCGGGGATATCCTTTTCACAACGGCGGACATTCTCCTGGGGGATCACCAGGTACTGGGCAAATGCACCGTCACGGTTCACACCAACACCCACGGTCTCCTTACACAGGTGTCCATTACCTGCCAGGCAGTTACGGCACTTACCGCAGACGATATGACCCTCGCCGGAAACCAGGTCGCCTACCTTCCAATTATGGACATTGGCACCGATCTCCACGATTTCGCCCACATACTCGTGACCGATAACGCGGGGTGTTTCGATGGTTTTCTGAGACCAGGCATCCCAGTTATAGATATGCAGGTCTGTGCCGCAAATAGCGGTCTTGCGAATTTTGATCTTTACATCATTGACACCGATCTGGGGTTCGGGTACTTCCTCAAACCACAGACCCTGCTGGGGATATTTTTTCACCAGTGCTTTCATTCTGCACCTCCATAGGTTTTCACAGTTTCCTGAAGTAAAGTAATAAATTTCTCTGCCACCGGGGAAACTTTACGGTTTTCATTGAGCAAATAGCCGATGACATAGTATTCCTCACTATCTAAGGGGATGCTGACAATATTACCGCCATTGAGGGCAGAGGGCATAATGCCTGTACCAACCGTATAGGCATCGGTGACCATGAGCAGATTCATAAGCGTTGCACGGTCGCTGATCTCAATACGACGACGGACATTGGAAGGATCCATCATTTCCTCGGTGAAGAAGGAGCTATGGTGCTCACCCTGTTCATAGGACACATAGGGGTAATCCTTCAGATCTGCCTGGTGCAGAAGTTCACAACCCGCCATGGGATGCTGGGTACGCAAGAACACATGGGGTGCGGCCTGCAAAACGGGGGTGAAGGCAATATTTTTGCTACTTAAATAACGCTTGAGGATCTCGCTGTCGCTATCCTTGATGGCAATAATGCCAATATCGCTATAGGCCAGCTCCACTTCCCGGATCACGTTATAAGTCTCGATCTCCTTAATGGAAAACTGATAGCTTTCCTCCGTACGGGTGCTGACAAAGTTGGCAAAAATATCTGCGATAAAATCGTAATGCTGGGTGGCAATATAGAGTTTCTTCTGCACCTGGGGATTGTGGTATCTGCAGGTAATAAAGTCCTCATTCTCCACGATCTGCTTGGCATAACGCACAAACTCTGCGCCATCATCGGTCAGATAGACACCGTTACCGGATCGTTCAAAGATCCGGATGTTCAACTCCTGCTCCAGGGATTTTACGCTGATAGAAAGAGAGGATTGCGCCACAAAAAGCTGCTTTGCCGCCTGGCTGAACGAGCCGGTTCTGGCAATTTCCAGCACATATTTACACTGCTGTATGGTCATAATGCCCTCCATGCATAATTAGTTGATTCTATTATAGTAATCCCGGGTCAAAATCTCAAATATATATTTCCTATGGTTAGCTTTCATGATTTCTAATATGCAAATAAGATTCGGGAGGGGCAAGCCCCTCCCCTACTGGAATTATGGCAAAAAGAAAAAGCACCCCGGGTGGGTGCTTTCCTTTTTGAAGACTAACCCTAATTTTGATACAAATGCACCCCCTTTTGAGATAAGGGGGTGCAAAGTCATTTTAGGGGGTGCAAATTGGGGTTAGGGGGATGCATTTAGATCCATCTGTCCTTAGGATGGGATTTATACCAACCCTTTAACCATACTTTTTCTCCAAATCCATATGCCGTTTTATCTGTCCTAGCCATACGACGGATTTCCTTTAATGCGGTTTTTCTAAAAGAACGCTCATAGTTCATATGCTCAAGAATATGGTGTGCAACCCAAAGGCGAATTTCTTTGTTTTCATTTGAAAGCAATTCATAAAAATCATTTTTTAGTTCGGGAAATTTTTGCTCAATTTCTGTTGCGATTGCACTCATCCTTTTTACTTTTCGGTTGTGTACTTCCGCGGTGGCACCATCATATACAGTTTCCCTATAGGAAACCACTTCATTTACCAACACAAAATACTCTTGCACCAAATTCATACGATCACCGCCTTTTTACTATTATATCACAAAAAGAATATAACCGCAACTTGTATCAAAGTTGCGGTTATTCTTTGGCGGAGACGGAGGGATTCGGCTGCAATTTCTTTCAGAAATTTAAGGTGTTGCCGCCGTCCAGCCGGCGGCAAGCAACGCTCATCCGCGTTGCATTTGATTCTTCGAATCCCTCCTGCGCCAAAAGAAAAAGCACCCTGGATGGGTGCTTTCCTTTTTGGCGGAGCAGAAGGGATTCGAACCCTTGCGTCAGTTGCCCAACCTACGAGATTTCGAGTCACGCCTCTTCGACCAGCTTGAGTACTGCTCCATGCAATGGGCATATTATATCACGGTTTGGGGAAAAATCAAGGATTTTCCGGGGGCTTTTTGGCAAGTTCCAAAATGCCGGCCATGCACTGGGTGATCTTACAATAATTCTCCCGGCAATGAGGGCGCAGGCAATTGGTGCAATCCTTAATACCGGTTTCCGTATAGGTAAAGTTGCCGCCGCATTTGTCACCTAAGGCATACAAGGGGCAATAGCAGAACAAACAGCTGAAGGTTTCGGGATTAGCACCTGGGTGGCAAGGAAAATATTCACATTCCTTATTTTGAAAAAAATCGTAATGTGCCATAATTTTGCTCCTTTTTGATTCCTTTTTAGGAATGGGTGTGTTATAATTAGAAAAACATCAATATATTTTGCTGATGCACGAACTGAAAACTGAGAACTGAAAACTGAAAACGAAGGTATTTGCTATGCAAATGTATTCAATCAGTCGGCAAAGCCGACACATTCATTTTCAACTTTCAGTTTTCAATTTTCAATTATTTCGATTCTAGCCAAGCAATAAATTGAAATTTGAAACGAGGTAGCTATGTGAAAGTTTTAGTGGATGCAGATGGGTGTCCGGTGGTGGACATTGCCATTCGTGCCTGCAAGGAATTTCAAATCCCCTGTCTGCTACTGTGCGACACCGCCCATCAAATGATACGGGATGGGGCGGAAACTTTGGTGTTTGACAAGGGGGCTGACAGCGTGGATTTTGCCCTGGTCAACCGGGTCAATGCCGGGGATCTGGTGATCACCCAGGATTACGGTCTGGCATCCATGTGTCTTGCCAAGTGCGCCCGGGTGCTTCACCAGGACGGCTGGGAATACACCGAGTACAACATTGGGGCTCTGTTATTTCAGCGGTCAGAAAGCCGGAAATATCGGGCATCCGGTGGTCGCATCAAAGGCCCATCCAAACGCAAGTCCGATCAGGACAAGGCATTTCAAGATGCATTGGTCAGAATTCTGTCCAGGGATAGGTTTTAGGGGGCTCCAAGGTAAATTCCATGGGTTCTCCCGTGGTCGGATGGGTAAAGCCCAGCATACATGACCACAGGGCGATCTCACAGGGATCTTCCCGGGTGTCGTATTTCCGGTCGCCCACCAGGGGCATACCGTGACCGGAGAACTGGGCGCGGATCTGGTGGGTTCTGCCGGTAACCAATTGGATACGGACACGGCTCATGTCCTGAGTCTGGTTCTCCACCCGGTAGTGCAAAATGGCCTCCTGCACATCCTTGGCAAGTTCCCGGACAATATAGGTTTTTCGCTCTGCCTTATCCCGCAGGAGTAGGTCACGGAGGGTGCCTTTGGGAGCATCCGGGTGACCGTGGAGCACTGCCAAATATTCCTTTTGGAAGGTATCCTCCCGAATCTGGCGGGACAGCTCCGATGCGGCGGCTTTGTTACGCGCCAGCACCATAAGGCCGCTGACCACACGGTCTAAGCGGTGGACGGTGCGCACATCCGCTTTGGGATCGCCCAATGCCTCCCGGATCAGCCCCGGCAGACCGCCGGGTTCGTCGGTGGACAGCACCCGGGGTGGCTTCACACAGACAAGAATATCTTTATCTTGATAAATAATTTCCATAGTACATGCATCCCCTACAAATGTACCGTTATAGTATCAAATAAATGCAAAGATTGCAACCGGAAAGGATGTAAAATATGAAGCTAGTGGTTTTAGATGGTCATGCGGTAAATCCCGGAGATCTGAGCTGGGATTTTCTGAAGGTATTCGGTGAGGTGACCGTTTACCAGGAGACCGCCCAGGATCAGGTGATCCCCCGTATTAAAAATGCGGATATCATTCTCATCAATAAGATCGTCATTGACGAGGCTTTGTTGCAGGCTTGCCCCAAGCTGAAGCTGATCTGCGTATTGGCTACCGGCTACAATGTGGTAGATTGCCATGCTTGCGCCAAGCGGAATATTCCTGTGTGCAATGTGCCGGCATACGGCACAAATGCGGTGGCACAGTTTACTTTCTCACTGCTACTGGAACTGTGCAACCGGGTTGGACACCATGACCGGCTGGTAAAGGACGGAGCGTGGGAGAAATGCACCGGATTCTGCTTCTGGGATACACCCCAGATGGAACTTGCCGGCAAGACCATGGGTATTATCGGTTTTGGCGCCATTGGACGGGCTGTGGGCTGCATTGCTAAAGCATTCGGCATGCAGGTGCTGGCATACAATCGCAGCCGCTGTGCCGAAGGAGAAGCCATTGGCGAGTATGTGGATCTGGATACCCTGTTGGCAAAGGCAGATATTGTGAGTTTGCATTGTCCCCTGACCCCGGAAACCACGCAGATCATCAACCGGGAATCTCTGACAAAAATGAAGGATGGAGCGATTCTGCTGAATACCGCCAGAGGTGGTGTGATCAACGAGGAAGATGTACGGCAGGCTTTGGAAAGTGGCAAACTAAGAGGGTTTGCCGCAGACGTGGTCAGCCGGGAGCCTATTCTGTCTTCCAATCCCCTGTTGGGTGCGCCCAACTGCATCCTCACCCCCCACATGGCATGGGCGCCCATTGAGGCTCGCCAGAGAATTTTGGACAGTGTCACCGCCAGCATCCGGGGTTTCCTGGATGGCAAATTGGTCAATTGTGTGAATTAAGGTTTGCGGAACGCTGGGGACAGCGTTCCCTACGAAAGCGAAATAGCAAACAGCCGGCTCGGGTGAGCCGGCTGTTTATGATTATTCGATTATGGGAATGTCAATGACTGGGAAAATATTTTCCAAGTTCCATTCCTCGATGATATGGCTGAAGCGGTTGCACAAGTCTCTGACCGCAGTTTTCTGGGCATCGCTATAACCGGACCATGCGGCATCAACCATCTGCAAAGTCTGCTTCATAGAAGTGGTCTGCTGGCCGCAGGTCTTGGTATAGGTCTGGCCATTTACGCTGAAGGTCACAAATGCGGTAGCATGGATATCCATTTCACCGCCGTTGTTTGCCAGGATGTTCTTCAGCCGCAAGGTCATGGCAGAAGCTGCCTTGGTGCGAGTGATCACTTGATCCTCGGTGACCCACAGGTTGAAGCCCATTTCTACGACATAGCCCTGTACTGTTTCGTCGCCTACCAGGGCTGCCTTATAGCCCAGCGCATCGTTCTTGGGATCCAGGGTGATGTGGGTAATGGTCACATCATAGCTATGGGCAGAGTACACATTGTCCTCACCCACCACCAGATAGGTGATGCCATCGACTTCTGTGAAGGTCTCCACATTGCCGGTCACAGCGGCAGTACCGCCGGTGCAGGTATCGATCAGCATCAGCTTGCCCTGGCCAACGGTCACATTGGACAGGTTGTTACCTGCCAAGTCAATGGTCACATCGGAATCAATTACGATGGCCTCATCGCTGTCTGCCAACAGTTCCACCACACCGCCGTGGGCAATGGCATCGGCAACAGATGTAAACTCTACATCGCCAACCTTAGCGACCTTTGCCTTGGGCTGCAGAATGTTCTGACGGAATGTCTCCACAGCACCTTCCAGAATCGGCACAACCTGGACAATATGTCTTTCGTAAGAACGAATCAAGGCCACATCGTAAGCATTCACAAGTTGATCCAATTCCGCGTAGGTCTGCTGAGTCACATAGGGATTTTCTCCGGTGTAGTTTTCAGTATTCTCTACCTCGATGGAGTTCAGCACTTCCCTAGCCTCTTCAATCACAGTATCCAGAGCCTTTGCATCGGGGGCTGTATATTCGGTGGAAGACTCAAAAACACGAATGTAATCGAAATCAGATCCTGCATAATGAGAGCGCAGACCAACCGCACCGGACATAGCGCCCACAGAATGGGTCAGTACACATCTGCCATCTACAAAGATAGACAGAATGCTATTAGAAACCTCCAGCTTCAAATGCACATTAGCCTTGGCATTTCCGTCTGCGAAATAGTCTGTCAACTTGATAGAGGTCAAGCAACTATCATACTTGCCGGTAAACTTATACAGGGCAACTTGCAGATCCTTACTACCGGAAGAACTATCCACATGAACATTATAGGCATTGATGGTATCCTGCTCATCTGCAGCATTGGATGCAAACAGATAGATACCGGAGTTGATATTGGCGCCACTATTGTTCATGGAAATCATAGTATCGATGGTACCGGTAGCGAAGGTCAAGTCCTTAAGAATTGCCTTGGAGGAGTTGGATGCCTTAGCGCTAATGGCGCCATTGACCATTTCCATCACATTGCTGCTATTATGGTTATAGAAATCAAATTCTTGCGCATCCCATGCATAATCAAAGTTTGCATAGAATGTAGCAGTCAGACCCTCTGTGGAGAACTTCTTGGTATCCGCCTTCACAACAAGGGCTTCGCTTTCCTTCTGATAGCTTTCCACTGCCACGATCTCAAAGCGATAGTCCGTTGCAGAATTCAGACCCGTGTAGGTAATGGTATAAGTAGCCTTCTCAGGCACTCGACCCAAATAATGCTGAGACAATACCCGCTTAGTTCCAACCAATTCTCCGGTCTGATCATTATACGCACGGATAATATAGGAATGTACAATGTCATCCATTGCCGCATATTCCGTGAACGAACCCGGGAATGTAATCCGGATCATGGATTCGGAGATGGGTTCTGCTACGACCTGTGCATCGGCATCAAATTCCGGTGCAACAGCGGCCTGCGTACGCAGTTCATAATTATAGGGTGTTAGATCTACCACACCGTCATTGACAGGAATGAACCAATCCTTACCCAGTTTTTGATCGTTGGTAAAGTCGTAACGTTCAATATTGATGCCGCCGTTCCGGATCTCCATGAACAAAGCATGCTTTGCGCCCCAGTTTCCGGGCTGGAAGGAACCATTAACGGAACCGCCTTCATACATGTGCTCTTCTACGGTAGGTCCAAACAGAGAACCACAGCTGACAACGGTATATTCACCCTGCCACAATGCACGCTCATCCGCCAACGGATTATGGGAATGACCTGCCAGAACCACCGCATTGGGATAGCTCTTCAGAATCTCATGCATATCTGTTTCGGAGGTTGAATTGGGATTATATTTTGCGATATAAACAGAACCAATGGGGATCTCATGCATCACAAGGAACACAGGCTTGCCTTGAGCCTCCGGCAATGCAAACACTTCCTCCAAGAAGGCTTCACGCTCTTCGATGGGGGTCTGAATATACAAGCCCGCAAATACATAATCGTTGATTACCTTGTAGTAATTGATACCTGCACGACCGGAATCGACGCTGACACCAAAGGTATTGGCAAAGTAATCCTCAACAGCAGCATTGTGCTCTTCGGTCTGCACCTTAAAGCCGGCATTGTTAAAGGCATAGGTATCATGGTTACCCATGACATAGATCTTCACGGTGTCTGTGCCGTTGGGGAATACTTTTTGAACGGCTTCATTAAAGCTATCCAAGTATTCCATTTTATCGTGACCGATATCACCAACACAAACAATAGCATCCACACCCTTGGCCTTATAATAGGCCAGCGCTTCTTCCAAAGCGGTCATGTTGGAGGCATTGGCACCAATATGCACGTCAGAGATAATACCTACCTTGGCCAAAGGCTTATTAGCAGGATCGTCCTGAACGGTTACATTAAACTTTTCCTTATAGGTCTTACCGCCGTGTTCATAGGTCACGGTCAAGGTCTGTGTGCCGCTGACCGTAGGATCAAAACCGGAGATCATGGACTCTGTGATCTGCGGTTCATAGATAGAACCGTCAGACAGCTTGCAGGTCAAGTGGAGCTGTGTCCAATCCGGTGTGGTATTGTAAGGAATTTCGCCCAACTGGGAGGTAAAGGACAAGTCGCAAACATTGGTCACGGTCTGGTACAATGCTGCAGACTTCAGCACTGCGCCATCCGATGCGAAACCGAACTGACCGGGCAGAACATCCAAAGCCATAGCATAGCCCAGATCTGTACCATCCAGAGTCAGCTTTACCACACCGTTGGCATAGGTGATCTTCAGTTGGCAATTGGTAGGATTGGCAATGTTAGCCTGGGTGGTAAAGAGCAACTGGCTATCCTTATATACCGACACAGCACCGCTCTTGGTAACGGTTGCGTACAGTTCCGTTTTGCCAGCCTTTGCGATCATCACCTTCGCTGTAGAATCAGCGGTAAAGTCGATGGTAGTTTCTGCAATGTAGTTTGTCAAAGCTGCATCAGATACTGCGTCGCTGGTGGGCAGGCTCAAACCATGGGCAATGGCATTGCCTGCAGAGGACTGATTCAGCTCAGACAGGTCGATGACCTTGAAATTCTCGATCTTGGTATTGGTATTGGCGGTAGTCACACCGAAAGAACCCAACGCCTGGGTCTCATTATGGGTCACAGCTTCCAGAACCTTTACACCATTGACAAAACCGTACATCTTATTGCCAATCACAGCCAGCTGTAAATGGACTGTTCCCTTGGCGGCATCCACCAAAGTGGGATACTGGTCTGCAGGCAAGGTGTTTTTCACAAAATGAACGCCATCCTGAGTCGCCCAACCTCGATTCAACACCGTACCGTCATAGCCGGTAACTGCGCTACCATAGTAGGCATCAAAGATCGCGGTATTGTTATACTTGATGGTGAACATATTATTGGCAGTTTCCGTAGAATCGGCACGGTAGATGAAGCCCATCCAACGGTTGTTATCCGTACGATCCAGCATGGTGAAATCCGCTTCCACCAGGTAATCCGTATACATATTCTGCTCATAGTAAGCTGCGCAGACACCGGATGCATCCAGCGCATTGAAATACAATGCGCCATTTTTCTGGGTCAATGTACCGTTCTTATAGCTGGGATGTCTGACCCAGCCCTCAGGCAGCTGCGTGGTCTCCTGCTGGGCAAATTCAGCCTCATAAGCATAGGCATTTCTGCGCTCAATCTCGGGCTCAGGCTCTTCCTCGGGGGTCAGATCGGTAACGCGGTAATTCTCCACCTTGATAATGGTATTGGCAGATGCAATACCAAAAGAACCCAAGGCCTGGGTAGGATTATGGATGGTGGTTTCCAGCACCAGCACATCGTTTACATAGCCCTTCAGTTCCTTACCGATCACAGACAGTTTCAGATGTACCGTAGTTTTGGCTGCATCCGCCAGTTCCGGGTATTTATCCGCCGGCGATGTATCTTGGACAAAGTATTTGTTGTCCATGGGCGCCCAGCCTCGACTGATGGTAGAACCGTCGTAGCCCTCCACCGCCACACCGTAATAAGAGGTAAACTGGGTGATATTGTTATACTTGATAACAAACATATTGGTGGCATTCTCATCGGCATCAGCACGATAGATAAAGCCCATCCAACGATTGTCATCCTTTCTGTCCAGCATGGTAAAATCAGCTTCTACCAGATAATCCGTATACTGTTCTTGCTCATAGTAAGCCGCGCAGATACCGGATGCGGTCAAAGTATCAAAATACAATGCACCATTCTGCTGATACAAAGTACCATTTTTGTAGTAAGGATGTTCGATCCAGCCCTCAGGCAGTGCATCCACAGGGTCTGCGCTCTGAGAGAAATTGCCCTCGTATGCATACTTAGACTCCTCAGGCTCTTCCTTGGGGGTCAGATCGGTAACACGGAAATTCTCGATCTTAATATTGGCATTGGAGGTCACAATACCAAAAGAACCGGTCTCCTGGGTCTGATTGTGGGTAATACATTCCAGAATTTTCACACCATTCACGTAGCCGGTAATTTGGTTGCCAACAACAACCAATTTCAGATTAACTTTAGACTGACCAGCGTTGAGAACCTCCGGGAAATTAGTGGCAGAAAAGGTCTGCTTTACAAAGTATTTTCCATCGGCAGTAGACCAGCCACGGTTGATCACACTTCCGTCATAGCCGGTAACAGCATTGCCATAATAAGAGGATGTGGCGCAATTGTTATTCCATGTCAGATTAAATATATTTACTGCATACTCATCGGAATTCATACGATAACCAAGACCCATCCAACGGGCGGTATTGGTCTTGTCCAGCATAGTGATATCCGCTTCGATCATGTAATCCGTATAATCATCCTGGTCATAATAAGCTGCACAAACACCGGATGCGGTCAAAGTATCAAAATACAATGCACCATCCTGTTGATACAGCGTACCATTTTTGAAATTAGGATGGCGAACCCAGCCTGCAGGCAATTCGTTCACAGGCTCTGCGCTCTGGGAGAAATTACCCTCATAGGCATACTGACTTTCTTCCTGCTTCGGCGCACAGGTGAGGATCAAATTATCAAATTTTGCGTCAGATGCATTGGCTCTGAAGCCGATCTGACCGGAAAGATCACTGCTGTTATATACGCACTGTACGGATTTAGCAGGATCATCAATTAAACTCAGTGTCAGAACTGTACTATCCGCACGAAATTCCAAATTCAGATGCAGAGGCTTCTTCTCACCACCGCTGAACAGGTTGTTCTGATTGCCTGTTTCGGAGATGGTTCTTCCCTGTTCTGTCCATCCGCCGGAAAATGTTCCATGAATGATATCAATACGATTGGGGGCATCATCCCAGCCGGAGAAATCAGACTGGATCAAAAATGCTTCTGCATTGATTTCATCAGCCTTGTTAGCGGCATTGGATGCGCCCACATAAACACCAACATTGATAAGACCCGATGCACCGGGATAAATATCCACAGCCAGGGATTGGATATCCTGCGGTGTGTTTTTCAGCAAAGCCTTCATCTGGCCATTGGTTCCGTCTGGCACTAAATAGCCGTCTGCAACCGTAAATTGGCTGGTCGAAGATTGGTACAACGCAAAATCAGACAGCTGGGATGCTTCAGAAAAATCCCAGGCATTTGCATTTGCTGTACCCTCGCCTGATTCTGTAGCCAACACAGGAAACACCGGTGTGAGCAAAGACAGAACCATTGCCAAGGTCATAAATATAGCGAATGATTTTTTAAGAGTTGTTTTCATAGGTATACCCTCCTTTATACATAAATGATACAATGATTGACATGCATATTGCAATAAGATATAATGTTTTTTACTAAGATTTTCTGCTTTCTTTAGGAGGGTGTTTTATGTGGGTTTCCGGCTGCGGCTATAACTGGTGTCACGATGCCAATTTTAGCGCCTATCGACCAGAGGGTGCCGGTGGCAATATTATCATGATCATTCGTTCCCCTGCGCAAATTACCCTCAATAACCAGGTGTATTACACGAAGAGCAACAGCGTCATTGTTTATCGTCAACGCTCTCCCCATATTTACGCTTCACATAATGCGCCCTTTGTCAACGACTGGGTGCGATTTCAGCTCAACGATGAAGATTGGGCCTTTCTGGACAGTATCGGCATCCAATTCGACACCCTTATGGAATACGAGGATGTCTATGAATTATCCCAGCTAGTCAAGATCATATCCGCCGAAAGTCATTCTTCTAACAAAAATTCCATAGAATCCATGTCTTTCTTGCTGCGATTACTCTTCTTGAAGTTATCTGATTATGCGAACAAAAAGCCCGTCTCCTTTACGCATTTAACAAAGAAACTAACTGTACTTAGAAATGACATCTATTCTAACCCCCAACAAGAATGGTCCATCGACAATATTTGCAAAAATCTGGATATCAGCCCCTCCTACCTGCAACATAAATATGCTCAGCTTTTTGGCAACACCATAAAGGACGATATTATCACCAGCCGTCTGGAATACAGCAAATATCTGCTTACCGGCACAGATCATACCGTAAGCAAAATATCCCACATGGTAGGCTACGAAAATGACGTGCATTTTATGTATATGTTCAAGAAAAAGACCGGATTGACACCCACGCAATACCGAAACTCCACCAGTACACATCAAGAATAAACGCCCATGGAACATTCCATGGGCGTTTGTGGGCAGCGTTCCCTGCGGTGTGACGAAACAGGGCTAAAATAATGGTTCAGGGAGGGTCAATGACCCTCCCCTACGGTGCGATGAAATGAGGTTGGGTGGGACGATGTGCCTCAATCGTCCCCTACGGTGCGACGGAATAGCAAACAGCCGGCTCGGGTGAGCCGGCTGTTTATTGTTATTTAGCCAATGGGAATTTCGATGATGGGGAAAATGTTTTTCAGATCCCACAGGGATACCACATCATAGAACTTGCTGCACAGATCCTTCACCGCTGTCTGCTGAGCCTCTGTGTAGCCGCTCCATGCCGCATCTACGTACTGCAGAGTCTGCTTCATGGAAGTAGTCTGCTGCGCGCAGGTCTTGGTATAGGTCTGGCCGTTCACATTTAGGGTCACAAATGCGGTAGCATGGATATCCATTTCACCGCCGTTGTTTGCCAGGATGTTCTTCAGCCGCAAGGTCATGGCAGAAGCTGCCTTGGTGCGAGTGATCACTTGATCCTCGGTGACCCATAGGTTGAAGCCCATTTCTACGACATAGCCCTGTACGGTTTCGTCGCCTACCAGGGCTGCCTTATAGCCCAAAGCATCGTTCTTGGGATCTAAGGTGATATGGGTAATGGCCACGTCATAGCTATGGGCAGAGTACACATTCGCCTGCCCCACCACCAGATAGGTGATACCATCGGCTTCTGTGAAGGTCTCCACATTGCCGGTCACAGCAGCTGTACCACCGGAGACAGTATCCACAAGGCTCAATGTGCCTTGGTCAACGGTCACGTTAGACAGTTGATAACCTGCCAGATCGATGGTCACATCGCTGTTGATAACGATTGCTTCATCGGTATCAGCCAGCATGGTAACGGTCTGACCGTTGGCATTTTCAACCGCCTCGGTGACGGTGGAATAGGTGTTCTCACCTACCTGTGCCACATTGCTCTTCTTGGGTGCAGGCAAGGTGAAGGTGAACTGGTTTTCCTCGTTGAAATACTTGCCCTTATCGGTTGCATAGTAGGTAAACTCAACGGTCTGTCCGTCGTCACGGAAGTTCATCATAGCAACCAATCCGAAGCCACCATAAATGCCGTCCAAATTCTGTCCGTCAATCAGGAACTGATAGACCTCGTTGCCGTGGTCACCGATATCCACACGATACAAAACATTATCACTCTTGAGAATATGACCAGACAGCACCATAATAATATTTTCATGCTTGCTGACCAGCTTTTCCCACATACCGTCTGCATTATTGGCCTGCTCTTCCTCGCCCTTGGTAAATCCATAACCGGAAGGAACGTGGGCATCTGTGCCATCCAGCCAAGTGCCGTCATGGGTGATATAGCCATGGGTCACGATGATAGCCTGGTGATCCGGGTGGGCTGCGATCACATCGCCTGCCCATGCCAGCACGGAATCACGGGGACCAAACTCCAATGCCATGACCAGGTACTTATGACCCTGCACCTCAAAGGCCTGCCAATGGTTTGCCACATCGTCAGTTAAGCCCTTGTCACGGGTATAGAAGCCGGACTCTGTACCTTGATTTTCCATGAGGCTGATGGGGAAATAGGTGTTATAGTTGTCCAGGCAACGGTAGGTTAACTCATAGTGATAGTCATGGTTGCCGGGTACGGGGATAAAGGGAACTTTGCCGTCAATGATATTATAAGCTTCCTTTGCACGCTCCCAATGGAGAATGCTGTTATCATCGGTAATATCACCCACGGTGATCACAGCCTGAATGTTCTCGGGCTCGACCTGATCGGCAATCCACTGATACATATTGTTCAGCTTTTCGGGGTGATGGTGGGTCAGAATCTGCTGATCGGGAATGATAGCAATGGAATAGTCAGAGGGCTGCTTTTCCACATCCAGCCATTCAATCACACGTTCCCAGACCTCAACGGCATTATTATTTTCAGACAGATCTCGCAAAGTTTTGGCATCGGATTCCTCGTCCAGAGGCAGATTAAGCAACAATCCATCCGCTTGGGTCAATGCAGTATTCTGCATGCTGGATTGCACCTGCACCTGGGTCAGCGACTTGCTCCAAACGCGAACATCTGCAACCTGTCCCACGAAGGGATATTGCCAGCCGGAACGATCGTCACGGCCTACATACATGGTAGAAACACTGATCAACTCACCAATGGTACTGTTTGTATATACCATTTCTCCGTTAATATAACAAGTAGCTGTCCCTGCTGTACTGTCACAAACCCATGCCACATGAGTCCATTCATTGGTGCGCAGATCCACATTGGCAATATAGTGCGTACCTACACCGTCAGCATTGGTATAGTACAGACGTGGTCTGCCCTTCGTATAGATGTCCATGGTAAACCAGGATGCAGGCCAACCGGACACAATGGTCAGACGGCTGTTATCCGCAGTTGCTTTCGGAACTTTTACCCAAGCTTCCACCGTGGCTATATTGGCACCCACATTTTTTGTAGTTTCCCATTTTTTACCTTCAGCAAAATTGAAACCTACATTGGTATATTGAGGCTCCTCTGCAGGCTCGCTGACCTGAGTAGACCAATAGACGGTAGGGGCAATACTGTTACCAGAGGCAGTGGTGTCCCGGAAAACCAGGGAATTGGTTTCATCCAGCTTCCAGTAATTCATCAGCCCCGCCTCGTTACCGGTCAGAGTTGTATTCATGTTGGCAGCAATTTCCTCTGCAGTACGAGTCACGTTCCACAGACGAATATCCTTAACTGCGCCCTTCAGATAGCTACCATAGGTGGCAGTATCGAAAATACTGTAACCCAGTACAGGCGCTGTATAGGAGGTTGTGCTGTTTTCAAACATGGTGTAGTTCACAGCTGCGTCCAGTTGGCCGTTTACATAGAACTTAACCTTGCCACTTTCTCTGGTAACAGCCAAATGCACCCACTGATCCACGGGGATCTCGCTGGCACCGGTCAACTGACCGGACTTACCCTTGCCGGTCATATCCACCCATCGCATTTTACCATTCTTAATATCCAACTGCCAATCACCGGCAATGGCCACCTGAGACTTGGCATTGTAAGCACTGATCAAAGCGGAGATGGGATTGGTATTGCTGCTGTCCAGCTTCACCCACATTTCCAGGGTCTGGGGGATGGATGCTACGGCTTTTTCCGCAACTGCCACAGGCTGATTGACACCGGGCAATTGCATAGCAGGCTGATTGATCCAGGAGGTGGTATCTCCGGTGATCACGGCGTTATTGCCACCGGCGCAATCTACCGCCACGGTGCCCTGGGATTCATCCAGCTTCCAATAGTGCATGAGTCCCTCTTCCTGTCCGGTGAGGGTCTTATTCATATCCGCCTGGATCTGCTCCTGGGTTCTCTCCACATCCCAAAGGCGAACATCCTTTAACGCGCCGTCCAGATAGTCGGTATAGTCGACAGTATTATATACACTATAACCCAGGGTGGGGACAGTTTCCGATTTGGTCTTTTCTGTATCCAGGGTGATTTTTGTAACACCGCTGGCCTTGGAGACCGTATCCTCTACGCCGTTGATGTAGAATTTAATATCCCCCTCATAGCGAACCACCGCCACATGGGTCCATTCTCCGGTCAGAATACTGGTTTTGCCGTTCATCTGACCGGATTGACCGTTGGCATTCTTTTCCACCCAACGCAATGCACCTGTGCCGGTGGTACCCAGATACCAGTCGCCGGATTTCGCCTTTGCCTGGGACTGTCCGCTATAGGCGGCGATCATGGTTTCCACATCTCCCTGTGTATCCTTATCGATCTTAACCCACAGTTCAATGGCCTGGGGGATGTGGTCTACAGGGTTTTGCGCGGTCACAACCGCTTCATTGATACCGGCAAATTCCAGGCCGGTCTCTTTTTCGAAGCTGACCGTGGGGGCAATACAGCCGTCGATGCCATCGGTCACAGAATCATAGAACACGGTACCTTCCTGCTCATCCAGCTTCCAGTAATGCATAAGGCCGTCCTGCTGGGCAGGGATATCCGCATACATATCCGCACAGATCTCCGCCTGGGTACGGGTGGTGCTCCACAGGCGCACATCGCCGATGGTGCCGTTCAGATTATTCTTCGCCTTGGAGGTTCTGATGCCACAATAGCCAAATGTAATAGGCTGTGTGGGCTGTGCATTGGTACCTACCGCTGTGCTTTCCCAGGTATAGATCAGCTCACCGTTCACATACAGGATCATTTTGCCTGCCTCACGGCTCACGGCAATGTGCATCCACTCACCGGTGTGGTAATTCTTACCGCTGAGCATTTTCTCTATATAACCCTTTGTTGAGGTCGTAGAATCGGTAACGGTGGTTTCCGTTTTCTCATGCCACCAGAGATTACCCTTTGCATTGGTATACAACGCAAAGTCGCCGACCTGAGAAGATCCAAAGCCTGCCGGATTGGAGCTGCTGATCAGGGGCTGGCGATACTCCAGGGTATCGCTGTTGGAACGGGGATTCATTTTGACCCACATTTCAATGGTATTGGGGATTTGAGAAATGGCAGAATCCGTCTGCGCCACGCAGGTATCGGTACCGGTAAAGGACAGACCTTCCAACAGGCTGTCGGCAGGTACATTCTTGACCTTGATCTGCAGGTTGTCAAATGCCACATCGCTATACTGGGCACGCAGGCCGATCTGACCCTTCAGTGCGGCGGTGTCGCAGTAGTATGCAGTCTGGGTATACTTGGCAGGATCTTCCACCAGACTCAAGGTGATCATCACGTGATCCGTGTCGAAATCCAGGCGCAGGGTTACAGGCTTTTTGATGCCGCCCGAGTAAAGAGCATTACCCTTACCGGTTTCAGAAATAACACGGTTAAGTTCCTTCCAGGGAGCGAAGCTGCCGGTGACAATGTCAATACGGTTGGGAGCATCCGGCCAGCCGGAACACATGGATTCCACCAGGAATGCCAATGCATCGATCTGACCGGCGGCATTTCCTGCATTGGAAGCACCCACGTAGACACCGGAATTCACCGGGGTCTGTCCGGGGATAATGTCCACAGACATGTACTGAACATGCTCCAAAGGCATATTGACCATGGCTTTCATTTCACCGTCAGAACCGGTAGCCTTTAACATACCGTCCCGGACTACGAAACTGCTGGTTCCCGATTGATACAGATTAAAATCTGCCAACTGGGCTTCATTGGAGAAATCCCAACTCAGCACATCGGAAACCGCAGCTTTTGTGGTTGTTTCGGCTGCGCTGACCGGCACAAAGGACGTTGCCATGGGCACGATCATTGCCACAACCAGAAACAAAGCTAAAAGTTTGTGTAATTTCATGTTTCGTTCCTCCTAGTGTATTTTGGGAGTTAATAAATCCAAATCTGCAAAAAATTAGGATTATTCATTATCTATTATACATTGTTGACATTATGGGCGCAATAATTTATAATGTTTTTTACTAAAGTTTTCTGCTTTTTTGTAGGAGGTATTCCATGAGGGTTTCTAATTGCGGATATGACTACCGCCATGATTCCAGCTATGTGGCTGAGCGCCCCACCGGCTCTGTGGGCTATATTTTAATGATCATCCGCTCCCCTGCCAGAATTGATTTGAACGGACAGAGCCATTATCTCAGCGGCAACAATGTGATCCTGTACCACAAGGAAACACCACAGTTTTTCTACGCTCATAACACAGAGTTTGTCAACGATTGGGTACGATTTGATATGGAGGCCGAGGATTTTGCATACTTGCAAAAAATCGGCGTTCCCTTTGACACCATTATGGAATTTGCGGATGTGTATCCCCTGTCCCGGCTCATTAAGATGATGGCTATGGAAAGCTGGTCTGCCAATCCCAATGCAGAGGAATCCTCAGATCTGCTTTTGCGGTTGTTACTATTGAAGCTATCGGACTATATCACCAACAAACCGGCTCTTTACTCCCAGCTGACGGAAAAGCTGACCATTCTGAAAAACAATATCTACTCCACCCCCCAGAACAACTGGTCCATTGATGGTATTTGTCAATCTCTTGCCATCAGCCCCTCCCATTTGCAGCACAAGTACAAGCAACTATTTGGAAACAGCATCAAAGAGGATATTACCCAGAGCCGCATCCACTACAGTAAATGGCTGCTTGCCAACACCAGCCATACGGTTTCTGCCATTGCGCGCATGAGTGGGTATGCTAACGAGATTTCCTTTATGAGCATTTTCAAGAAGAAGACCGGTTTTACACCTTCCCAATATCGCAGTTCTATGGGGAAATGATGTTAGGTGGAGAAGCTCATAATATTCCGTAAACTAATTATGTTAACCGCGCATATTTAGCACACGACCATCACGATACCCCGCACATTATGGTTGCGGTGCTATTGTATGTCCTCGCACATAGCTGTCGTCCTGAGTGGAGCGAAGCGGAATCGAAGGATCTTCGCAGAAAATCGCCCGCAAGCAGTAGACTAAATGCGTAGATTCTTCGACGCGCTAACGCTTGCTCAGAATGACAAGGTGCGGTGGGCATCGTTAGGGTTACGGAACGCCGGGGACTGTCAAGTACACATAGTATACAAAATGTTCGGAGACATGGTATACACTTTGTACACCATTATCTGCGATAGATTTTTCGGGATGTAAAGAGCTGTTCTTCCAAATCCACTTTAGCAACAAGAAAGTTTCCGTAACAAATG
>JAFYVL010000054.1 GCA_017549125.1 Oscillospiraceae bacterium
CTCTGAAGCTGCGTCACACCCCCAAGGATCAGATCGACAAGGCTGTTAAGGAAGCTGCTGAGATCCTGGACATCACCCAGTACCTGGGCCGTAAGCCCAAGGCTCTGTCCGGTGGTCAGCGTCAGCGTGTGGCTATCGGCCGTGCTATCGTGCGTGCACCTCAGGTCATGCTGATGGACGAGCCTCTGTCCAACCTGGACGCCAAGCTGCGTAACCAGATGCGTGCTGAGATCATCAAGCTGCGTCAGCGCATCAACACCACCTTTATCTACGTTACCCACGACCAGACTGAGGCTATGACTCTGGGCGACCGTATCGTCATCATGAAGGACGGCTTCATCCAGCAGATCGGCACTCCTCAGGAAGTGTTCAACCACCCCTACAACCTGTTCGTAGCAGGCTTCATTGGCTCTCCCCAGATGAACTTCTTCGATGCTGAGCTGGTGAAGGAGAACGGCAAGTACGCTGTTGTTCTGGGCGGTTACAAGGTAGAGCTGTCTGACGACAAGCAGGAAGCTCTGACCGCTAACGAGGTCGAGGCACAGCAGATCACTCTGGGCATCCGTCCCGAGCACATCACCCTGGACACCGCTGGTGTTGACGGCATGATCGATGTGCACGAGCTGATGGGCTCTTCCATCCACCTGCACGTAGATGCAGTGGGCAAGGACGTTGTCGCTGTCGTTTCCACCATGGATATGACCGGTGCAGAGGTCGCTGCTCTGAAGGCAGGCGTACCTGTAAAGCTGAACTTTGGTGGTCACAACTGCCATGTGTTCAACAAGGAAACCGGCATCAACCTGGAGGCCTAATAATTTCACACAAAAAGCAGCCCTTTTGGGGCTGCTTTTTCTATATTTGCGTATGTTCTCTATCACTTGACAAATGTGCAAAAAGAAAGTACACTTTAGTATGTTATGGTATATACAAGGGAAAGAATTTCTTTGTTGAAATCCGGAAAATTGCATATACTATTACATCATACTCTTAGGAGGACAGTGTCATGCGAAGCAGCGGTATTCTAATGCACATAACCTCTTTACCCGGGCCTTATGGTGTAGGAACTATGGGAAAGCCGGCTTATGATTTTGTGGATTTTCTCCACAAGGCTGGGCAGCACCATTGGCAGATCCTGCCCTTGACCCCCACCGGCTACGGAGACTCTCCGTACCAATCCTGCTCCACCTATGCAGGAAACCATTATTTGATCGACCTGGAGATGCTGGTGAAGGACGGTCTGCTGGATCAATCTCAGCTAGACGGCATTACCTGGAGCACCCGGGAAGATAAAACCGATTTCGGTATCCTTTACAACAACCGTCTGAAGATTCTGGGTCAGGCTTATACCCGATTTGTTCCCACCCAGGAATTTGACCGTTTCTGCGAAGAATCTGCCCATTGGCTTCCGGATTTTGCCCTCTTTATGGCATTGAAGGAAGAAAGCCAAGGTAAATCCTGGTATCAGTGGGAAGCTCCTCTGAAATATCGAGATTCCCAAGCCTTGCATGAAGCCTGGGAGCGGTTGTCAGACCGTGTTGGTTTCTACTGCTTTGTGCAGTACCTGTTTTATCAGCAATGGCATGCTTTGCAAGCCTATGCCCATAAAAAAGAGATTCAAATTATTGGCGATGTGCCCATCTACGTGCCTTACGATTCCGTAGAGGTCTGGTGCAATCCCCGGCTGTTCCAGTTGGATGAAAGCCTGACCCCCACAGCGGTGGCAGGTTGCCCACCGGATGCCTTTACAGAAGATGGCCAGCTATGGGGTAACCCCCTGTACCGCTGGGAGCGCCATGCCCAGGAAGGCTATGGCTGGTGGATCCACCGGCTACAAGCCGCATCCCGGCTCTATGATGTGATCCGCATTGACCATTTCCGTGGCTTTGAAGCCTATTGGGCTGTTCCCTACGGGGACTCCACAGCCAGAAACGGCAAATGGATCAAAGGCCCGGGGTTGGACTTTATCCGGGCTATCCAAAATGCTTTACCCCATGTGGGTATGATCGCCGAGGATCTGGGCTTCTTGACCCAGGAGGTTCTGGATCTGCGGGACGATTCCGGTCTGCCCGGTATGAAGGTGCTGGAATTTGCCTTCTATTCCCGAGACCCCTCGGACTATTTGCCCTATTTGTATCCCAAGAATTCCGTGTGCTACACCGGCACCCATGATAATATGACCATGCGCCAGTGGTTCGACGAATCCGATCCGGAGGTCGTGGAATATGCCACGGAATATATGGCTCTGACTAAACGGGAAGGGCTGGTATGGGGTGTGATCCGCACCGCCATGTCCAGCGTATCCGACCTGTGCGTAGTACAGATGCAAGACTATCTGAATCTGGGCGGCGAAGCCCGGATGAATTTCCCCGGCACCCAAACCGATGCCAATTGGACTTGGCGTTTGACCCCTGGACACCTGACCAATGCCCTGGCAACAAAAATCAAGCGTTTGACAGTCCTTTATGGCCGTCATCAAGAAATAAAATCCTGAAATGGAGAGATAAGATATGCGTTATAATTGCCTGAACATTCTGAAGTGGACGGAAGCAAAGCTGAAGTACACCTACGACGTTTCCTTGAAGGAAGCGTCTGCACAGGAGCTCCACGAAGCCCTGGGCGAGGCCGTCATGATGGCCATTTCCGACAACTGGAACAACAGTAAGCACACCCGTATGCACGAGAGAAAGGCTTACTACATTTCCGCAGAGTACCTCATTGGCCGTTTGGTGTATTCCAATATGTTCAATCTGGGCATTCTGGATGAGATGAAGAAGCTGTTTGCTGAGCAGGGTGTGGATCTGGCGATCCTGGAGGATATCGAGGATGCTGCCCTGGGTAACGGTGGTCTGGGTCGTCTGGCAGCTTGCTTCCTGGATTCTGCCGCCAGCACCAACACTCCCTTGTCCGGCTATGGCCTGCGCTATAAGTTCGGCCTGTTTAAGCAGGGCTTCGATGCCAACGGCTCTCAGACCGAAATGGCAGACGACTGGTCTAAGTACGGTGACCCCTGGTCCTACCGTCGTTATAACCACACCGTAAAGGTCAAGTTCCCCGACCATACTGTGCTGGCTGTTCCCTATGATGTGCCTGTTATCGGCTATGGCACGCAGAACATCAACACCCTGCGTCTGTGGCAGTGTGAAGCCGAGCAGGAGCTGGACTTCAATGCTTTCAACGACCAGGATTACCTGCGTGCGCTGACCGAGAAGAACAAGGCTGAGGACATCACCCGTGTTCTGTACCCCAATGACTCCACCTGGGAGGGCAAGCGCCTGCGTATCAAGCAGCAGTATGTGCTGTCTTCTGCATCCTTGCAGGATATGATCCGTGTGTATAAGTCCGCTCACGGTGATGATCTGAGCCATTTTGCTGATTACTATGCTGTGCAGCTGAACGATACCCACCCCGCTATGTCCATTCCCGAACTGATCCGCCTGCTGATGGTGGAGGGCATGGACTTTGACCAGGCCTTCAGCATTGCACAGAAGACCTTCTCCTACACCAACCACACCGTTATGGGTGAGGCTCTGGAGAAGTGGCCTCTGGATCTGCTGGGCAGCGTTGTGCCCGAGATCGTGCAGATCATCCAGAGAATTGATGAAAAGCTGAAGTCCGAGCATCCCAACCTGTTTATCATCCGTGACAATACCGCACACATGGCAAACCTGAGCATCTATGTGGGCTCTTACATCAACGGTGTTGCTGAGATCCACTCTCAGATTCTGAAGGACGATTGCTTCAAGGATTGGTACGCTGCATTCCCCGAGCGTTTCCAGAATAAGACCAACGGTGTTACCCCCCGTCGCTGGATGGGTCTGTGTAACCCCGAGCTGACCCAGATGATCAAGTACCGTGTAGGCGGCGACTTCCTCAATGAGATGGAGAAGCTGGCTTTGCTGAAGGATCAGATCGACGAGGATATGATCAATCAGTTCAACGGCATCAAGCGTCAGAAGAAGGAGCAGCTGGCAAAGATCGTCCTGGAGAAGGAGGGCGTGCAGCTGAACCCCGACTTCATGTTCGATGTGCAGGTTAAGCGTCTGCACGAGTATAAGCGTCAGCTGCTGAACGCTCTGAGCATCGTGGATATCTACTTCCGTCTGAAGGACGGCAGCCTCACCGATTTTCAGCCCACTGTTTACCTGTTCGGTGCAAAGTCCGCACCCGGCTATGCCCGTGCCAAGGCCATTATCCGCTACATCAACCGCATTGCCGGCATGATCAACTCCGATCCCGATATGCAGGATAAGCTGAAGGTGGTCTTTGTCCACAACTATAACTGCTCCTATGCTGAGCATATCATTCCTGCCGCCGATGTTTCCGAGCAGATCTCTCCTGCAGGTACAGAGGCATCCGGTACCGGCAACATGAAGCTGATGCTCAATGGTGCTGTGACCCTGGGTACTCTGGATGGCGCGAACGTGGAGATCGTTAAGGAAGCCGGCATGGAGAATAACTACATCTTCGGTGCAACCGTGGACGTAATCAATAACTCCAAGGCAACCTACAATCCTCGCTGGATCTATGACCACAATCCTCGTCTGCATCGTGCCATCGACACCCTGGTGGACGGCACTGTGCCCACCGACGATGACCAGAGAGGTCTGTACCATGCTCTGCTGGACGGCACTGCATGGCACCAGGCTGACCACTACTTCCTGCTGATGGACTATGAATCCTACATGGATGCCAAGCTGCAGGTCAACCGTGACTATGCTGACCGCATGGCCTTCGGTAAGAAGTGTCTGATCAATATCGCCAGCGGCGCCAAGTTCTCCTCTGACCGTACCATCCGTCAGTACGCCGACGAGATCTGGCACGTCCAACCCACTCAGTACTAATCAAATCATAAGCCTTCCCCTCTGGGGAAGGTGGCAAAAAGCCGGCTCATAACGAGCCGGCTTTTTGACGGATGAGGGCAAGTAGGGAACGCTGTCCCCAGCGTTCCTCCCGCCGTACTCCCAAAACCTTATCCTTACTGACAAAGCCGGCTTTTGCCATTTCCTTCTTCTTGACATTACCGAACAGATGTTCTATAATGATGACAAAAGGGGGTGAGGCTGTGGAGCGGATGTATGCGGCCATTGATCTGAAATCATTTTTTGCATCGGTAGAATGCGTGGAGCGGGGCTTAGATCCCATGACCACCAATCTGGTGGTGGCGGACGAAAGCCGCACGGACAAGACCATTTGCCTTGCGGTGACCCCCAGCCTGAAGGCCTTTGGCATTCCCGGCAGACCCCGGCTGTTTGAGGTGATCCAGCGCGTGGGGCAGGTGAATGCTATGCGTCGAGGCGGCTGGAAAACCACTGAAAAATCCTGGGATGCCAGGGTGCTGGAAGCCAACCCTCATTATGAGGTGGACTATATTGTTGCGCCGCCCCAAATGGCAAAATATATGACCTATAGCGCCCGGGCCTACCAGGTGTATTTGAAATATGTCGCCCCGGAGGATATCCATGTGTACTCCATCGACGAGGTATTTATGGATGTGACGCCCTATCTGCGGGCGGCTGCCATGGATGCGGAAACCTTTGTTCGTCGGATCATCCGGGATGTATACGAGACCACCGGAATTACCGCCACCGCCGGGATCGGCACAAACCTGTACCTGTGCAAGGTGGCTATGGACATTCTGGCAAAGAAAGCCCAACCGGATGCCTATGGCGCCCGAATCGCCAGCTTGGACGAAATGGGCTATCGCCGTCTTTTGTGGGATCATAGACCCATTACGGATTTCTGGCGGGTGGGCAGGGGATACGCCAAACGCTTGGAGAAGATCGGCCTGCACACCATGGGAGATGTGGCACGGTGTTCTCTGGGCAAGGCCCATGAATACCACAACCCGGAATTGCTGTTCAAAATCTTCGGTATCAACGCAGAACTGCTGATCGACCATGCCTGGGGCTGGGAAAGCTGCACCCTCCGGGATATCAAAGCCTATAAGCCTCAATCCAACAGCCTGTCCTCGGGACAGGTTCTCCAATGCCCCTATACGTTTGAAAAAGCACGGTTGGTGGTGCGGGAAATGGCGGATCAACTGGCCATGACGCTGGTGGAAAAAGGCTTGGTGACCGACCAGGTGGTACTGACGGTGAATTATGATATCGAGAATCTCCACAGAGATTACCGGGGTGAGGTGGTCATTGACCACTATGGCCGCAAAGTGCCAAAGCATGCCCACGGCAGCGAAACCCTTATGGGATTTTTGTCCTCTGCCAAGGAGATCACCCGGGCATTTTTGACGGTGTTTGACCGTGTGGTGGATAGCAAGCTGTTGATCCGTAAGGTAAATCTGTCTGTGAATCATATTCAGCCGGACACCGGTCAAATGCTCTGCCCCCAGTTGGATCTGTTTGCGGATACGGAAGGGATCAATCGTGAGCTTCAGCGAGAAAAGCAACAGCAGAAGGCCATTGTGGGCATCCGTCGCAAATACGGTAAAAATGCCTTGTTAAAGGGTACGAATTTTATGGAAGGGGCAACCGGTCGCCAGCGCAATGGCCAAATCGGTGGCCACAAAGCGTAAATGTCGATATAAATCCCTAACGGGATTTTCGATATAGGCGTTGCCTTCGATATGTGCTACGCACTCGATAAACAGGAACAAAATTATGAACAATTACAACGACATTATCCACGAAAAACGCTATATTCCCCGGTGTGCCATGTCCCGGGAAGACCGCGCTGCCCAATTCTCTGCCTTTGCGGCATTGACGGGCTTCGACGGTGTGATTCTGGAAACCGGGCGGCTGACAGACGGTTTTATTGATATGGACGATGGGGAACTGCTGGTGATGAATGCGGTTTTGTGCCGTCTGATGGAACAGATCCATGAAAAACCCACGGTGCAGCTGACCTGGTTTCGTGCCGACGATCGTAAAGAGGGCGGTGCGTATGTGCCCTATACCGGCAACCTGAAGAAGATCGATGAATATAACCGTGTGCTGATCTTCACCGACGGCACCCGAATCTCCATTGATACGCTGACGGAAATAAACTGGTTGCAACTTCCGGGGAATCTGTTATAATGGTAGTAATTAAATTTTGGAGGAACTACCATGCAATTTTCTGCGGACAAGCTGTTTTGGATTCGTGAGCCTAAGGAATCCCTGGTAACTGACGAGAAAATCGAGATCATTACCGAGCCTGTTACCGACCTGTGGCAGCGCACCTATTATAATTTTCAGAATGACAATGCGCCGGTTTTGCAGATGGAGACCGAGGAGACCTATTTCTCCTTCATCGTCAAAACGGAGTTTGAGAGTAAGTGGCGATTTGACCAGTGCGGTATCGTGCTGTATCTGAACAGCGACAACTGGATCAAAGCATCCATTGAGTTCGAAAATGAAGAATATCAGCGTCTTGGCAGCGTGGTCACTAATCTGGGCTATTCTGATTGGGCAACCACCGATATTCCTGCATCGATCAAGACTATGTGGTATCGCTTGAGCCGCCGAGAGTCGGATTACTGCATTGAGTGCAGCACCGATGGCCGGGATTGGAAGCAGATGCGTATTTGTCACCTTCACGAAGGCGCAGGCAAGATCGCCTTCGGTGTGTATGCTTGCAGCCCGGAGCGCTCCTCCTTTAAGGCTACCTTTACCCACATGGAGCTCACCGAATGCCAATGGCTGCCCCATGTCTCCGGCATCTGACCTGCCGCAAACGTTCCCCCCGGTAGGGAACGCTGTCCTCAGCGTTCCGCTATAATCGGTTAAAAATTTATGAAATGGATGGATAAACCATGAGCAGAGCAGACGAAATTTACAGAGCCACGTGCTTAGATATTCTCAATAACGGTTTTTACGATACGGATCTGGAGGTGCGCCCCCGTTGGGCTGACGGCACACCGGCCCACACCGTCAAAAAATTCGGTGTGGTCAACCGTTATGACCTCCGTGAAGAATTTCCCATTATGACCCTGCGCCGTACTTATTGGAAATCTGCCTTGGATGAACTGCTGTGGATCTGGCAGAAAAAGTCCAACCGCATTGCCGACCTGGGCAGCCATGTCTGGGACGAGTGGGCAGGCGAGGACGGCACTATCGGCAAGGCCTATGGCTACCAGCTGGGTCTGAAGCACAAGTATAAAGAGGGTGAATTCGACCAGGTGGATCGTGTGCTTTACGATCTGAAGCACAATCCTGCATCTCGCCGCATTCTCACCAGCATTTATAACTTTGAAGATCTCCACGAAATGAACCTGTATCCCTGTGCCTATTCCATGACCTTTAATGTGTCCGGCAATACCCTGAACGCTATTTTAAATCAGCGCAGCCAGGATATGCTCACCGCCAATAACTGGAACGTTTGCCAGTATGCCATGCTGCTGATGATGGTAGCACAGGTGTCCGGTCTAGAAGCCGGTGAACTGGTTCATGTGATTGCCGACTGCCACATTTATGACCGCCACATTCCTGCGGTAAAGGCCATGTTGGAAAAAGAGGGCTATGCCGCTCCCAAGGTAACCCTGGATCCCACCGTTACCGACTTCTACAGCTTCACCAAGAATAGTTTTAAGGTGGAGGACTACCAGTTCCATCCCTTTGATTTTGAGATCCCCATGGCGATCTGAGGTGGCTTATGGAACTGATCGTTGCAGTATTTGACGACTGGGGTATCGGCAAGGACGGTACCCAGCAGGTGGCTTTGAGTGCTGACCGCAAATTCTTCCGGGAAACTACACGGGGCGCTATGGTCATTGTCGGCAGACGCACCATCGAGGATTTTCCCGGACAAAAACCCCTGCCGGGCAGAGTCAATGTGATGCTGTCCCGAAGCGGGGCAGAAAAGGAAGGCTTTACCCTGTGCCGTACTGTGGAGCAAGCGGCACAGCTTGCCAAAACCGTAGACCGCGCTATGGTCATCGGTGGCGGCAGTATCTATGAGCAAATGCTGCCCCTGTGTGATACAGCCTATATCACCAAGGTTCATTGTACCCCCAAATCCGATACCTTTTTCCCCAATCTGGATGCATCCCCGGAATGGCATTTGGAAAAAATTCTCCAATCCGGAATAGAGGACGGCATCGCCTACGATATGTGCCTTTACAAACGCAAATAAAAGTAGTGAACGCTGTCCTCAGCGTTCCACAACCGCACCGCGTTTTCCGGAGCGTAGGGCGCATAGCTTGCTCCTGCCGCCCCTTACCCCTATTTCGCTGCGCCGTAGGGGAGGGGCTTGACCCTCCCGAAACCGTCCGATTTTTGTAGCATTAAAAAAGAGCGTATTGCACCGATTGGCAATACGCTCTTTTGTTATTCCACATGGGTATGGTTGGAAATATGCTCCTGGCAATAGCAGAAATAGCCATTGCATTTGGAACAATACCGGAACTCCATGTTCGGATCAGACACATCGGTTTTGCCGCAGATGGTACACCGATGCATATAAGGTGCCTTCACCGTGGCGGTGGTGGCTTCATAAGAACCGGCTGTGGGGAAGGGAATCGTGCCGGTGGATTTTTGCTTTTTGGGTTTTCTTCGGAAAAGCCGGGAAGCGTTGATGCGCCAGGATACGGGGAACAGCCGGGAAACATCCTTGCCAAAGAACAGGAAATAGTTGGCAATGGCAACCAGGGGGAACAGGCTGTGCGGCAGCATAGGGGAAAGCGCATGCAGAAACAGCATTTCGTAAACACCGTACAAGGTCAATATAATGTCCAGCAAACCGAAAATCCAAGCTTTTACCGGAATAATAAAGAAAAGCAGAAAATGGGTATCCGGGTACAGGGTGGCAAAAGCGATCAGTAAGCTCAAATGTAAATAATAGCTCATGGTCGTATATACACCCAAATCATTGACATCAATTGATACACCCATGAATTCAACGGGAATACCGCCACAGCACATGGCAAAGGTATCCATGAGTAAAATTCCGGTCAGATAAAACAGGTTAAAGCGAAGCGTACCGAAGGTGTGTTCCACTGCGCTGCCCAGAGAGTAGAAGCAGAACAGACTGATGGCTACCAGGAGAAAATTGGAGCTCGTGGCCTGGTAGGTAAAGATGTAGGTAAACAGTCGCCAGACCTGACCCTCCAGGATCTTGTGATAATCGAAGCGGAGCAGATGGTACAGAGCATAATTTCCTGCAAACTGGGTCATCAAATATACCACAGCACTGCCCAAAACTATATACAACATTAAGTTAGGGATGCCAAAATTACGGTGTTCATAAAGAAACCGGCGAAGCCGGTGCGGATTCTTTTTCAAATCATTCATCTCCTTTGGATTATCATACCAGTTTTTCACAGAAAAGTCCATAGAAGAATTGTAAACAATCTGTCTGTCCTTTAAACGAAAATTCCAATTTATATAGCCGCTGAAGGCGGCAACCTTCTCTTGCCCCCCGCATTTATGAGGGGGGTGGCTCGAAGAGCCGGGGGGAGTGTGAAGGGTTTGCCATTGTGATTCAACTCCCCCAGTCAGCTTCGCTGACAGCCCCCTCTTCAAAGTGGGGGCCAAGGGTGCGGTGCAACATCGAACAGCACGATAAATTGAAATTTGAAAGTATGTGAGTTATAACGATACCGGGCGGGTTAGGGCAAAAACGATTACTACCCAATGTTCGTGCGAAATTGGGGTGAAGCGCCCTGCGCTTCAAATTGAAATTTGAAAGTATGTGAGTTATAACGATACCGGGCGGGTTAGGGCAAAAACGATTACCTCCCAATGCTCGTGCGCAATTTGAACAAAGTGCTAGAAATCCTCCCCTTTTTCCGCTGTATGTGGTCGTACAAAGGGCTTTGCATTTTCAGTGAAAAATGCTATAATAAGATATATAGATCCGTTCTTTCCCCAATTACTTTTTGAAAATACAAGGAGAATATATGAAAAATATTGCTATTGTTCTGGGTGTGGATAAATACACCGCTGCATCCGATTTGCCTTCTTGTCAACATGATGCAGAATTGATGGAATCCTTTCTGTCTGCAACCGGCAAGTACAGTGTTCTGCGCTTGCCCAATGATGTGGATAAGCACAAGGCTCTTGAAATGATTGCCGATGCTTTGTCCGGCGGCGACGAGATCGGAGAAGTACTCTTCTATTTTAGCGGCCACGGAGTTCAGGACAATGATATGCACTACGCCTTATGTGGCACCCGGGTAGATGCCATCAATAGCACCACACTGAACAATGCCGAAGTGGATGCTGTTGTCCGAAAAGTTTCCCCTACGTTGTTCGTAAAAGTCATTGATGCGTGTCAATCCGGCTTGTCATACATCAAAGGTCTGGGCGAAACTATCGCAGAAGATATGGATCTTCAAGCTAAAGACTTTGAGAACTGTATCTTCCTCTGTTCTTCTCGGTCAACTCAGTCTTCTTATACTGGGAATCCGTACAGCAAGTTCACAAAAGCTATCATTGATGCAGTTGATTATGTCCCGAGCCAGACTGTGAAGTATTCCGATTTGCAAAATTATCTAAGCGACACCTTTGGAAAAGAACCGTGCGATCAAACCCCGTACTTTAACACCCAATGTGATGGTACCGAGGTGTTTTGCGAAAAAACGCCTGAAGTTATTGCTTTGTTGCAGAAACTGAACGGCACAGTACAGCCCGCTGTCCCCGAAGCTCCGTCCGGAGCAGATAGAGTGGCCGCATACCTTAAAAGCTGTCGGGAGGAACATGAAGTCCGTGAAATTATGGACGGTATTGTTCGCTTTATGGAAGAACAGGTGCTGGACGATGACCTCCTGACAGCTTTTTATGATTTCTCTTGTGAGAGTTCTGTTCCTTACATTTATCATTCCTACAGAGAAGATCGAAGCATCGTGAAAATGCTATACGGCCGTCCAACCTCTGAGAACTTATTCGTGAATATCGAATGCACATCTGTCAAGCAAAACAGCATATTGGGCGAATGGTATGCCACCTACAAAAAAGAACCCATTTCTTTCACCCCCAGTGCTAACGAGGTTCCTTATGTGAGGGCATTCCACTTAAAAGCAAAGGATAAGAATCTTCCTGATTATGTCATTCCATTTGTTTTTGTCTATAGCCCTACCTTCTTCTATGTTTTCACCTGTAGCAAGCAGTTTCTGCGTAAGGGGTGGAATGAATATGAAGAAAGCCAAGGAACCAAGTATACCTACACTAAATTCGAGTACCAAGAGTATTCCGAGCAGAAATGGCAGGAGTATTTAAAAAGCCGTCTGCAGCAAAGCGTAGAGTATGTGCGGAAGACCCTTCTGGAATTCATTCCTTAACTTGATTCAAAACACTTGGGAGGAGAATTGCAAAAGCAAATCTCCTCCCAATTCTATTCAAGTTTCCTAACAGATCATCTACCACCTTGATGTCCTCCATAAGACCTGATAATTTATTCTTCCACCGTTTGAATCATTAGTTCCAAATTTCGCTTGCCTTCTCCGGATAACAAGAGGCTCCCGCCGGGATGGCAGGAGCCTTGCTTCAAGTTCAAGTGTAACAATCTGTTGGATAAATTGGAATTTGTTGGGGATGGTTAGTGTTCGACGATGGTAATGGTTGCATCGAAGGCACGACATTTTGCTATATACCTATCTGGCAAAGCAACCGTCAAAAAATATCCTGCCATTGCAGTATCAACATCTTCTGCACCTGTTGTTTCTTCTAAATGAATGTGGCACTGTGTGTCATCTAGTCCAATACTGCTCAAGCCAAAACGATGGGTACTATTATCAGCAGGAACATATACCAATATTAAGGTGTACTCATCAAAAAACACTTTGCCATACTGTTGGGTTGCATCGTTAAAGGATGGAACTTCATCCCAACTTGCATCCATTGTTAGAATTTCACCGAAGGTAAACTTGAATTGTTCTAAATCATTTAAGGTGTCGAATTTATAAATTGGAAGATGCAGAAGGTTATTAGTTTGCATTCCGCCGATATTTAATGAGTTAGTATATATCCTTTCATCTTCCGTCCAGTTAGCATACGAAAGTGCAACATCATAAACTTGTTCTGATGTGGTTGGGGTCGAACTTGAATGCACATTATTCGTGTTCGCTTGATTTTCAGAAGGAACCTGTTCTGTTTGTGTGCAACCTACTAAACCTAAAATAAAAACAAAAGTCAACACTAAAGCTATCATCTTCTTCATACGATTAACCTCCTTTGTCAAATTCAAATTTTCTGTTCCTTGTAAATTGGAGTTGGCTTACACACTAAGTTGAGAAAACCGCATTTTTTCTGCTTCGGCATACAACCTTGGTGAGGTCTGCGGATATGTAAGCTCACTAGGCAAGGTATCAAACACTTTAATCTCCTTCATTTCACTGTCGGGTAGATTGCCGAGCGAATGAACAACTGCGAGGAATACCACTCCGTTTGAGCAAGCTTGGCTGTTGAACCCCCAATAGTCGCAAACGGGATACATATCTGCATCTTTTATTCCACTTTCCTCAAAAAGCTCACGCCTTGCACATTCAAGCGGAGTTTCACCATTTTCGATATGACCACCTTGTGTCTCCCAAGTGTCACGTTTCTTGTGCCGTGAAAGTATCCATTTTCCTTGATAGGAGGTACAGATAACGGTGTATTTATATTTTTCAAGATAGCCGAGAGGAAATAATCTGCATTGAAGCTCCTTGCGAATAACCTCACGATCAATGAGCGGCGCGTCCAGATCTACGCCTAATTCTTTGCATTTTTGGATAGCAAGGTCGTGTCCTTGCAATGCTGCTTTTCTATACCAAAAGATTGATTGGTCTATATCAACCTCAACAGTTTCATAGTGTTTTGCAATGTTATATTGGGCAACGACATTACCGTTGTAAGCTAATAATCGTGTAGCTTGATCGTATGTGTTTTCTTTCAAAATATTGACACCATCTTTATTCATAATTATTCCGCTTTCAAAACATATCTACCACTAAGTTGTGCATCCGATTGATATCGGAGTGTAATTAAGGTGTTAAAAGAGAAGTTTTTCGTGCCGTATTCAAGAGCCTTTGCTTCATGCTCATCATAAATAGTAATAATGCAGAGAACAGGTTCCCCCGAATCGTCAAGAGTACCATCCGAATAAACGAATTTATAATTTCCATCAATGCAAAATTCAGAAAGCTCAGTTGCAGGCTCAAAGTAATAAGTGGTGAGCACGCCTGCCAAAGTAGAGGATTACGCTCCCTGCGTACCCCAATATTCGAAATTTTGCAGTTTAAGATATTCATATATCTCGGCAATATAGGATTCACGTTCTTCCGGTGTATAATTAACATAAATATCTTCATCGTTATGATTCACATAATCTTTTGTGACAGTAGGCAAGTCGCTTACAAGGCATCCTGATAGTCTTTCTTCTGAAAACCAAGTGTTCTTCTTGTGTGCGCTACTGCATGATGCAAGGCAACATAAGCATAAAACTACCGTCAAGCATAAGACTAATAACTTTTTCAATTGCTTTTCCTCCGCCAAATTCAAGTTTTTCTATCCATTGCTCGTACTTGGTAGTATTATGTTTCCTTTTCGCAAACGAAACGATTATTGAAGCCACAAAAAGGACAACCCACAATGTACTCTGTGAGTTCTTCATCCACGATATTTATTTCCTTTGCCCATGGCCTTTCTGGAAGCGTCTCTACTCGAAATACCCCAGACCGTATATTTGACCGAAGCCATTCAAAATGTACCCATTTGAAACTGCTTCTACATTTTTGGCATTCATTATATCCCTCGTATAGCACCGGCATATTCTAACCTCCTAGGTATATTTGTGTTATTAATGATTATTGGTGTTTAGGGGTGATCGTTAAGCCAGCCTTCTATATTCATAATAGCATCACGGTGTATTTTTGTCAAAAGGGACTTTTCTCCTTGATAAAATCTGCATATGCCGACTTAATTGCGCCCCCGACACCAATGCTCGTGCGCAATTTGAAAAAAACATTGACAAATTAGAAATTTTGAGTAGAATATACTCGAACTGCATACTAGCCTTATCAAGAGTGGTGGAGGGAACGGCCCTGTGAAACCCGGCAACCTGTTTATTCAAGGTGCCAAATCCGTCGGCAAACGAGAGATGAGGATTCGATAGAGCGCACATCGAGTCCGATGTGCGGTTTTTTTGCGCAAAGAAAGGAAGATTAAAATGGAAAAAAGATTGTTTACTTCTGAGTGTGTTACCTGCGGTCACCCCGACAAGGTAGCAGACAGCATCTCCGATGCCATCCTGGATGCCTGCCTGGCACAGGATGCCGGTTCTCGTGTGGCTTGCGAGACCATGGTCACCACCGACTTCTGCATCATCTGCGGTGAGATCACCACCAAGGCTGTGGTGGATTACGAAACCATCGCTCGCCGTGTGATCCGCCAGATTGGTTATACTTACCCCGGTAGCGGCTTCGATGCTGACTCCGTGGAGGTTCTGTGCAAGATCCACACCCAGTCTGCCGATATCGCTCTGGGCACCAACGATGAGGTTGGCGGAGCAGGCGACCAGGGTATGATGTTCGGCGGCGCTTGTACCCATACTCCTGAGCTGATGCCCCTGCCTGTGGCTCTGTCCCGTGCCTTGTCCAACCGTCTGACCCAGTGCATCGCCAGCAATGATCTGCTCCGTCCCGACGGCAAGACCCAGGTCTCCGTGGAGTTCGACGAGCAGGGCAAGGTCATTGGCATTGACACCGTGGTCGTGTCCGTGATGCATAGTGCAGACTTTGAAATGGAAGAGCTGCGTAAGTACATCCGCCAGGGCGTCATTGCTCCCGTTCTGGAAAAGTACGGCTTCAGCATTGATAACGTGGCAAACATCCACATCAACCCCACCGGCAACTTTGTCATCGGTGGCCCCAACGGTGATACCGGTCTGACCGGCCGTAAGATCATCGTGGATACCTACGGCGGCTACTTCTCCCACGGCGGCGGCGCATTCTCAGGTAAGGACCCCACCAAGGTGGACCGTTCCGGCGCATACATGGCTCGTTACATGGCTAAGAACCTGGTTGCTGCCGGTTTGGCAGAGCAGGTGGAAGTGCAGCTGGCATACGCTATCGGCGTGGCTGAGCCTGTCTCCGTCCGTGTGAACAGCTATGGCACCGGTAAGATCGGTGATGAGGAAATGACCGCATTGCTCCGCAAGACTTGCGACCTGACCCCCGGCGGCATTATCCGCAAGCTGGATCTGCGCCGTCCCATCTACGGCAAGACCGCTATGGAAGGTCACTTCGGTGTAGAGGATCTGCCCTGGGAGCAGACCGACCTGGTCGACCAGCTGAAGGCACTGGCAAACATCTAAACTCATACCCGGTATGCGCTCCGCATACCGGGTATTTTGCACCATCCCACCGTAGGGGAGGGTCAGTGACCATCCCTTAAACATTGGCACCATGGGTGACAATTCATAACGTTTGCCATAGCAAACTCATAACTCATAACTTTTTAAGTTCCCGTAGGGAACGCTGTCCTCAGCGTTCCGCAAACCTCGCACAATGTTATTTTGTCGCGTCATGGCACAGTAGGGCGGGGGCTTGCTCCCGCCACGCCGCAGTTATTTCGGTGCGTCATTGCGAACCAGTCCGCAGACTGGTGTGGCAATCCGTCTGTAGGGGCGCTTATTAAGCGCCAGCAAAAGCCTTCCTCCTTGCACTATGTGATTTCCTTGCGTCATTTCTGTAGGGAACGCTGTCCTCAGCGTTCCACCCAACGCACCCATTTCGTTGCGTCATTGCAGATATGTACAGACAGATATACTATACAAAAAACAGCATCCCCACACACAGGGGATGCTTACTTATTAGGAATATATTGAATTAGATCGTGGATTCTACAATCCACGGCATCACAGATACGATCTAACACATAGCTGTCATACCGAACGATTCGGTTTTTATAATATTTATCGATGATTTGATATTGAATACCGGTGCGTTTAGCCAATTCATAACGGCTTATTCCTGCACGCTCCAATACCTGTGCCAACGTCAATACTACCATACGACTCACCTCACATACAGTTTAATAAGGATATACTTGCTTGACAATCTATTTGATTAGATATATACTTAAATAAATATATAATGGGAGGTAAATACCATGAAACATTTAACCAAATTATTCGTTTTGCTAATAGCAGCTCTTGTGGTTGCTTTATGCCTGTTCGCATCCCCTACAGAGGCCAATGCCGCCACAGAAGGATACTATACCTATGAGGTATCCAACGGCGAAGCTACCATCACTGATGTGGATAGCTCCATCAGCGGTAATATCACAATTCCATCCACTCTCGGTGGCTACCCGGTCACCACCATCGGTGATTATGCGTTCTATTACTGTACCGGACTGACCAGCGTGATCATCCCTGACAGTGTCACCACCATCGGTGTGTCTGCGTTCGAGTGCAGTGACTCCCTGACTAGTGTGACGATCCCAGACAGCGTCACCAGCATCGGTGATTATGCGTTCGACGGTTGCACCAGCCTGCGGTTTAATACATACAAGAGTGGTAAATATCTTGGCAATAATAATAATCCTTATTTATTGTTGGTAGATGTAGAATCAAAAGATATTACGACATTTGAGTTTCCTGCTGGTACGAAATTAATTTCGTCTGCGTTGCGTGAATGCACGGAACTAACCAGCCTAACCATCCCAGACAGCGTCACCAGCATTGGCAATTTTGCGTTCGAGTATTGCACCGGCTTGACCAGCATTACCATCCCTGAAAGTGTCACCAGCATTGGCTATTATGCATTCTATAACTGCACTAGCCTGACCAGCGTGACGATTGGAGATGGTGTTACCAGCATCGGCGAAAATACATTCTATAACTGTATTAGCTTGAGCAGCGTGACCATCGGTAACAGCGTTACCAGCATCGGTCAGTCTGCATTCTCTTGTTGCACCAGCTTAACCAGTGTCTCCATCCCTGACAGCGTTACCAGCATCGGTAAATGGGCATTCAGTAACTGCATTAGCCTGAAGTATAATGAATACAAGGGGGGACTATATCTTGGCAATAGTGCAAATCCGTATATGTGTCTGGTAGATATGGAATCAACATATATTACTGAATTTGAATTCCATTTTGATACGAGAATTGTTGGTGCTGATGCATTCCGTGACTGTAGTCGTCTGACCAGTATAACCATTCCAGACAGTGTAATCAGTGGTGTTTGCAAGGATGCGTTCCGTGATTGCACTAGTTTGACCAGTGTGACGATTGGCAATGGTGTCACCAGCATTGGTGTATCTTCGTTCGCTGACTGTACCAGCCTGACCAGCGTGACCATCGGTAACAGCGTCACCAGTATCGGCGATTCTGCGTTTTACGACTGCACCAGCCTGACTAGCGTGACCATCCCTGAAAGTGTCACCAGCATCGGTCAGTCTGCGTTCAGTCGCTGCACCAGCCTGATTAGTATATGGGTAGATGAAAACAATTCGATTTACTCTAGTGATGATTGCGGTGTTTTGTTCAATAAAGATCAGACGAAATTGATTCTGGCTCCGTGCAGACTCCTAGGTAGTTATGCTATACCTGATAGTGTTACCAACATAGGATACTGTGCGTTCGAAGACTGCACCAGCCTAACCAGCGTATCCATCCCTGATAGTGTTGCCAACATAGGATACTATGCGTTCGAAGACTGCACCAATCTGACCGGAGTGTATATTACAGATCTTGCGGCATGGTGTAATATTTCTTTTGACTCTGGAGCAAACCCACTAAATTACGCAGAGAATCTTTATTTGAATGGCGAACTGTTAACGGATATGTTAGTCCCCGACGGTGTTACTAGCATTGGTGATTATGCATTCTATAACTGTGCCAGCCTAACAGGCGTGACCGTTTCCAACAGCGTCATTGGCATCGGTGAGCATTCGTTCGCTGGCTGTACTAGCCTGACTAGCGTGATGATTGGTGATAGTGTCACCACCATCGGTGATTATGCGTTCGACGACTGCACTAGCCTAACCAGCGTGACTATCCCGGACGGTGTCACCAGCATCGGTGATTATGCGTTCAATTGGTGTGAAAGTTTAACCAGTGTGACCATTCCTAACAGTATTACCAGTATCGGCTATGATGCATTCGAAAACTGCACTAGCCTTATATATAATGAATACAAGAATGGAAAATACCTGGGCAACAATGATAATCCGTATTTATTGCTAGCAGATACCGTATCAACAGATATTGCTACATTTGAGTTTTCTTCTGGAACGAAACTCATTGGTTCGTCTGCGTTTCGTGATTGCACTGAACTAACCAGCCTAACCATTCCTGGAAGCGTCACCGCTATTGGAGATGATGCGTTCTATAGTTGTAGTGGTTTGATTAGCGTGATCATTCCTGGTAGTGTTACCAGTATCGGCTCTTATGTGTTCGGAAATTGCACGAATTTGGAGAATATCATCATCCCTGACGGTGTTACTAGCATTGATCTTTCTGCATTTGCTTACTGCGACAGCTTGGTCAGTATCACTATCCCTCATAGTGTTACCCGTATTAGTAACTGGGCTTTTATTTCTTGTGACAACCTGAGTCATGTTGCTTACACAGGCACAGAATACCAGTGGGGTGCGATTGATATTGGGTTCTTTAACGATGCTCTTATCGATGCTACTCGCCACTATGAAACTAGCTTTGCTTGTGTCGACGACTGTGAGGTGTATAGTGTTTATTGCCCTGTTTGTCAGAAATATTTGATCGAAAATGAGAAAGAGGGTGGTAACCACAGCTATGCAGATGGTATTTGCACCACTTGTCAACAAGTAATGAGCGGCTATGTGGTGCTGTCTGCGGATATGGCGCTGTCCGGGCTGGTCCTGACAGAAGACCTCTACATCGACTTGAACGGCCATGATCTGTCCGGCATTATTACCACCAACGGATATAAGGTCTACGGCATGGATTCCGCTACCAATGAATACACCTGTGATGCTATGGGATATTTTAACTGTGTGGATGAAAACGGCAATGCGGTTATTCCCGAGAGCCTGTACACCACCGAAAATCAGATGCGTTACATGACCATCGGAACAGACAATGGCTATACCTTCCATCATTACTACTTGGGCATTACCAATCTGAGCCTTGCACCTGCGGTGACCGGCTTTGGCTACAAGGCAGAATTCTACGGTGACGAAATGGTGCAGAGCAAGATCGAATCCATCGGCTACAACCTGTGGCTGGACGGCGGCAAGACCGTTTCCCGTACAACAAACTTCAAGAACAGTTTGACCCTTCGCTTGAAGAATTTTGATGTTGCCAAGTATGGCGAGACACCGGTGAATGCTTGCGTAACGATCACACTAACCGACGGTACCGAGATCGAATCTTCCACCGCATCCTATTCCATGCGCCAAATGGTGGAGACCGTCAACGATCAGTATGCCGATCTGAACGAAACCCAGCTTTCTGCTATTCAAACCATGATCGTTAACAATCCCACCATGCGATCCTGGCTGGTAGAAAACATCTACAAAGAATCCTAAAACCTTCCCCTCTGGGGAAGGTGGCAAAAAGCCAGCCCACAAAGGGCTGGCTTTTTGACGGATGAGGATTCTTCTTAAATCAAAATCGGCTGCAACTGCCGCCCAATCAGCGCACACTCCAAAGCCTCCGGTATCTTCTTAAAATCCGCTACTAAGCTGGTGGGTTTTCCTATGGCATCATCTTGCCCGAAGGGAACAAAGAAATAATTCCTCCGTGCCAGCAATCGCCCGATATTTTCTGCTGCTCCTGCCAAAGCATCATTGGTGGACACCGCCACCAATACCGGCCTGCCGTTTCGTAAATGACTTTTGGCCGCCATGGTCACAGGGCCATCGGCAATACTGTGGGCGAGTTTGGCCAATGTGTTCCCGGTGCATGGTGCGATCACCAACGCATCCAGTAATTTCTTCGGTCCAATGGGTTCTACCTCTGCGATGGAATTGAGGGGCTTTTGACCGCAAATCTCCTCGGCTCTGCGCACATGCTCGACAGCTGCCCCAAATCGACTATCTACCGTAGCGGCCACCTCTGAGAAAATGGGGATCACATGATAGTTTGCAGCCAATGCTTCCATCACCGGAAACACCTGCGCGAAGGTGCAAAAAGAACCGCACATGGCAAAACCAATGTTCATAAATACCCTCCTTGCTTCAAATTTTCTAATATGGTCTGGGCAATGAGCTGACCGGAACTTTCCGGGGCGTCCTTCCCGGGCAACCCCCGCGCCCAAATCACATCCTCTCCGCCGATTCCTGGCCTGGATGCCAGATCGATCTTCAAGGCCGTCCCGCCATCCGATAATACCATGGCCGGTGCGGTGTTGAAGATCACCCGATACCCCAGCGGATCGATCCCATCTGTAGAGATAACCGCATATCCCAATGCCTTTGCCATGGCACGGTCGGCAGATTTTCTGGCGGCAATGGTTACCGATGCCCCCAGCGTGCGCAGGAGTCTGCACAGACATTTTCCAATACGCCCCCAACCGATCACCAATACAGAACATTCCTCCAATGTAACAGGCAGCTTTGTCATTGCCAACTGAATGGCACAATGGGCTGTGATGGCGGCATTGGCGGATACGTATGTATCATCCTGTAATAGATCCATCTTCTTGTAACCCTCTGTAAAATCCAGATTTCCTCCAACAAGACAAATATCTTTAGAAAATTGCGGCAGAATACTCCGCAGGTCGCCACCGCCCACCAATTCCCCTTGTGGATTTTGGGAAGGTACAGGCAGTAACAAATGGGTAGCATTTAAATCGCTGGTGTCGGCAAAGGGAATCCCTGCTTCTTTTAAAAATGAAGTGGCATATCTCAGAGCGGGGGAGTCACCGGCTGTGCAGAATAACAGATCCATACAAATCACCCTTTCGTGACAGATTATGTACTGCGACTTGCAATTGTGCATGGCTTTTGCTATACTATATATAAATATATGTGTGAGGTGCAAAATGAAACTGCGATATATGGGTACTGCCGCATTGGAGCGGATCCCGGCGATCTTCTGTAATTGCGATAATTGCCGGAAGGCTTTGGCGGCCGGCGGTAAGAATATCATGACCCGTTCCCAGGCGCTCATCGACGATCAGCTGCTGATCGATCTAAACAGCGAGACCTATACCCATTTCCTGTCCTTGGGCAGAACTCTGTGGGATATAGAGCATGTGCTGATTACCCATGCCCATTGCGACCATTTTACGTTTGAAGAATTCTGTTGCCGCATTCCCGGTAAGACCAGCACCGCAAAGGCAGAGAAATTAAAGGTCTATACCAGCCAGGGAGTTATAGACAATATGTGGGATACCTTAAATACCCGCATTGATAAGTACACTAAGCGCATTCCCGAGCGTGTAGAATTCATTGCGCTGGATTATTTCAAACCCGTGGATATTAACGGCTATCGGGTCACACCTCTGCCTGCAAACCATGCAGAGGAAGAACAAGCATTTCTGTTCTTGATCGAAAAGGACGGCAAGACGCTGTTCTATGGCAATGATACCGGCTACTTTGATGAAGAAATTGACAACTGGCTGGCGCAGAACGGAAAGTATATTGACTTGCTGAGCCTGGATTGCACCAAGGGCGACGTGGAGAAAACCTACAAGACCCACATGAGTATGTCCGAAGGCCGATCCATTGCTGATCGTTTTCTGGAAAAGGGCATCATCGATGCCAATACGATTTTGTACTACACCCACTTTACCCACCACTGCGGTATGATCTATGACGAACTGAAAGTGGCGGCAGAAAAATATGGCTTCCAGGTAGCCCATGACGGTCTGGAAGTAGAATTTTGAGGTAACAATATGCAAAGACTTGGATTTATCCATGATATGATGGATGTAAAGGTATTGATCCTGTATGTGGCATCCAGAGCCCAGTACCCCATGACCACCCAGGAGATCTATGAGGTCTGTTACCAGGACGATTGCCTAAGCTATTTTGATGTATGCACTGCCGTTCCGGAAATGGTGGCCAGCGGCCACATGGAAAGCCCGGAAGCGGAGAAATATGTGATTACAGAAAAGGGAAGGGAAACCGCCGCTCTGACTGCGGACTCCATTGCCTTTACTGTGAAACAGCGTGCAGAGGATGCGGTAGCTCGGTTTAACCGCCAGCTGCGCCGCAGCAGTTTTGTAAAAACCCAGATCATGCCCCGGGAGAATGGCGAGTTTTCTGTGGTCATCGGTCTGGATGATGAGATGGGCAATCTGATGACCTTGGAATTGGTAGCCCCCGACCAGCGGCAGGCGGTTCGCATGAGCCGTATGCTGGAAAAAAAGGCAGAACTCATCTATACCTTGACCATGACAGAATTGATGGAAGAAGAGGAAAAAATAGAGGATTGAACCCTTGGGAAAAAGCTCCTTTGATGCTATAGTATAGGTGAGCCGGAAGACCGGCAAAAAAGAAAGGAGCTGCCGAATATGAAATTCCAGTTTAGTGAGAAGAAAGTCAAGCTGCCTGAAAATGTCCACGCTTATGCCGAGAAGAAGGTCATGAAGCTGGCACGGTTCTTTGAAGAGGATTCCGAAGCACTGGTTGTATTCTCTGTAGAGAAAAACCGGAATCAGGTGGAGTTAACCGTCCGTGGTGCAGGTACTGTATTCCGTGCCAATGAAAAGACCTCGGATATGTTTGCTTCCATCGATGCCGCTGTGGGCACTATCGAAGGGCAGATCCGCAAGAACAAGACCCGCTTGGCTCGCCGTCTGCGTAAGGATGCATTCGCCAGAACCATGGATGCTACCTCCTTTGTGGAAGACGTGGAAGATGAGCAGGATATTGTTCGTGTGAAGAAATTCTACTTTAAACCCATGACCCGTGACGAGGCCATCCTGCAGATGAACCTGCTGGAGCATAATTTCTTTGCCTTCCGGGATGAGGATAACGGTGGATGTTTCGCGGTAGTTTATAAGAGAAACGATGGCGGCTACGGCATCATTGATGACGTTGGCTGATACGATAAAACAACCTGTTTTAGGGCGTCTGCGGACGCCCTAAAATTTTTTTAAATTTTGTCAAAAAAAGGCTTGACAAAGTGGAAGTGTTCTGCTAAAATACGCAAGGCTTCGGGGGCAACCCTGAGAGCAAACCGCAGATAAAAAAGAAATTTGAAAAGATTTGAAAAAAGTTCTTGACAAATGGAAAAAGCTGTGGTAACATAAGCAA
>JAFYVL010000055.1 GCA_017549125.1 Oscillospiraceae bacterium
CCAATCGGGACTCAAGGCTGCCATGTACAAACTGCCATCATTGCTGATTTGGTACTCGAAGGATATTTCGGTGTAAACACCATCCTCCACATAGATCTCCAGGCCATTAGCAATGTCATAAGTCACCGGCTCAGAGGGCTCAGTGGGTTCACTGGGCTCGGTAGGTTCACTGGGCTCAACCGGCTCATCAGGCACTTCTTCATATATGCATTGCACATTTCGAATGGTACCGGTAGCCGTATTCCAGTTGCCGGTGTACAGCAAGCCAATGGTAGACGGTGCATTGTTGGCATCGGGATTGTTATTGGTGCGATCCAGTTCCGCAATCTTAAGAGTCACACGGAACCAACCGTCGCCCAGATCCTCGCAGTAGACACCATTGTACTCGCCGACCTCGCCACCGACATTGAATTCATAATAGCCGTAATACTTGATCCAATCGGGACTCAAGGCTGCTATGTACAAACTGCCATCATTGGTAATCTTGTACTCGAAGGAAATTTGGGTGTAAACACCATCCTCCACATCGATCTCTACACCTGCGCCAATGGTATACTGGCTTTCCACAGGTACATCGGGTTCATGACCGCCACCCTGTCCTACCGTGTAGGAAATGTTACGAATGTAGCCGTCTGCAGTATTTCGATTTGCTGCAATATACAACATGGTAATCACGTCCGGTGCATTATTGGCATTGGGATTGTTGTTGGTGCGATCCATCAAGGAAGTATCCATGGTCACACGCACATAGCCATCCTTCAGCTTCTCAGTAACAATACCATTGTCTTCCCAGACATTACCATCTGCATTGAACTCATAGTGGCCAAAATACTTGCTCCAATCATTGTTCAGCGCAGCAATAGTCAAAACACCTTTGTTGGTGATTTTATACTCAAAGGTGATTGTAGCCAGGTGCTGATCATTATCCAGAGAAATGATCTTTTCGCTACCAGCTGCAAAAGTATCTACGGTTGCGACCGAGGACTTGCTCAGTTTCAGATTATCAAACCAGAGTTCATTCCGGCCACCGGACATAAAGCCATCATCCATGTTTACACACAGCTGCACAGCGGTAATCTTGGATAGATTTACGCCCTTAAAGGCACTCAAATTCTTGGAAATGGTCTGCCAGCCGTTCTGGCTAAAGTCAGCACTTGCGCTAGCTACCTGCTCTACACCCTTACTATCCAGGTAGAACAGCTTGATCTCCACCCATTTCCATGCGTTGATTGCCTTCACATCCACAGAAATAGCACTATATGCGCTAAAGTCCACAGGGGTGGGGAAGCTCACACCGAAATGGGGCCAGCCGACCTTTTTCTCAGACCAGACATAGATGCCATCGCTGCTGCCATTGGTAATGGATGTAGTCTTACTACAGCCGGAACCGGCAGCAAAGCCGCTGGTGGTAAAGATACCGGAATTGAACAGATCGTTAGCATCAAACTTGGCCTTGTATTCCTCATTGGGGTAATGCATCAAGCCATCCACATAAACGCTGTATCCCGCAGGGATCTTCAGCATAATACGGATGATCTTATTGCCATTACCAGCCTCATAACCCTGAAGCAAGCTTACGGGTACACTGCCACGATACCAGCCATTGCCCAGGTTTTCAAAGATAAACTCTGCTTCCTTGGAAGCCTTCCACTGGTCATTGGCCAGCTGCAGGCTTGCCTTGGGAGACTGTGTACCAAAATAGAAATAAGCATGTACCGTACCCTTGGTCATGCTGGGCAGTGCAGACAACGTACCGTTCTGAACAGCCAGCTCCGTATTAAAGGCAAATACACCGGTTTTTGCGCTGTCAGCTACGATCTGCAGAGAACGAACACTGCCTGTAGCCTTCAAATGAGAAGACACATACTTGCTGGACTTCAGAGTGGTCATGCCCGGGTCAGATGCCAGATTGATCCAGTCATCCTTGACCGGCTCCACCTTCATATCTACATAGGCATAATCGTACTTTAAGGTATCCACATAGACCACCGAGTTGTCGGTGACACCCTGGAAGTTAAGGCGGATACGCACAATGTTATCACTGCGACCGGAACCGATACGAACCTCATTCATATCCAGTTCGCCGTAATACCAGCCACCGCCAACAGATTCCAGTGCAAATTCCACAGCGTTGCTGACTTCCCAGTTGCCGTTGATCAGATCCAGGGAAACCTTAGCGGGCATGTTCTCAAACTTGAAATAGCCGGAGATTTTACCACCGGTCATATCCAGCTGTCCCTTCAGATCCAGAACTGCTTCCGGATTCAGACAGATAAAGCTGTTAGTCTTACCCTTCTCGCCAGGGAAAGTCGCCTGCAGGGAGCAGACAGAGCCTTCGCCTGTGTAATCATCATAGTTATAACCTGCGGAAGCACCCTGCCAACCTTCATCCATAACCATATTTTCCCAACCCTGATCCAAGGTCTCGTCGGACATGGTATAGGTGGTGTCGATCTCAGGATACATGGAAGCAGGTACTACATCCAGATTATCCAGATAGAAATCGTAGGTATATGCATCGGTCAGGCTATAATCTGCATACTGCATCTTGATAGCCAGATATTCTGTAGAAAGCTCATCCTTCACCAGCAAATGCTTTGTACCTAAGTTTCGCAGAGAGAAGAAAATCTGAGTCCACTGTCCTGCCTTGGCATATTGCTGATGGCTACCGGGCTCATTGCTCCAATCGCGCATAACCTCGTGGGTATTGTCAACGATTGTCAACTGGAACTGAATATCCTTCTCCATGGGATTATAGATCCAGAAGGTGACGATGGCGTTGTCCCAAAGCTTATCCGTGAAATAGGAATGAGCCTGGGGTGCACTTAATTCCAAAAATGTATTGCCATATGCGTGGGGATCTGTCCCATTGAACTCCACATGCAAGGAAGTAGCAGAGTCTTCTCCCTGGATATATGCGGAATCCAGGTTGATGGTCTTGGCGATACCGCCGTCTGCATAGCCCAACTTTCCGTTGGACTGATACAGCTCATCCAAGGGTTCTGCCCGGATGGTGGTAGGTATGTAAATCACCTTTTGGGCAATCTGATTGCCACGCTTTGCTGTAATGGTTACTGCTGTTTCACTCAGCGTAGTGGGTGTGAAGCACAAGTCCTCTACCGGCAAAGATTCTTCCCGGAAGGCATAGTCTTTTGTTGCTTCCTGATAGGTGTACTCCACATAACAAGCCGTTGCAGAATATGTGACACCTTTTTCAATGGTGAGTACCTCACGCAGATCAAAGGGCTCGTTCAGGTATGCGCTGGGCATACTTTTCAGCGTTGTGATCTGTAAAGGCGCACCGCTGTCGCTTTTTTCTTCATTGCAGCCAGCCAGAGCCATCAGCAGCAAAACTGCGAATACAATCAGAAATACGTTTCTAATTGTTTTGCTCATAATCATCCTCCTTTGCCGGTATTAGCCCTTCAGGCCGCCGGTGGTTACGTTTTTCATAATTGTCTCTTGGAATGCAATGAATACGATGGTGGTGGGGATCATGGAGATCACGATCACCGACAAATACATAGGCATACCAAAATACTGGGATTGGGATTGGAGCGAATAGACCATGTAG
>JAFYVL010000056.1 GCA_017549125.1 Oscillospiraceae bacterium
AGATGCAATATGGCGACCCCGAACGGACTCGAACCGTCGACCTCCAGCGGGCCAGGCTGGCGTGCTAACCGACTGCACCACAGGGCCATGTTTTGGTGGGAACAACAGGGCTCGAACCTGTGACCCCATGCTTGTAAGGCATGTGCTCTCCCAGCTGAGCTATGCTCCCCTACCAGGCTGCTGAGTTGCGTTCACATCTCAGCGACGTGCCTTATTATAACCGCTTATGTATCATTTGTCAAGCACTTTTTTTGATTTTTTTCAAAAAAATTTTTAAGACGTATTTCTACCTTTTTGGAGGGGTGTTTCCCCTCCAAAAAAGCCAGTATTTACAGGGTTTTTAGCAATTCGGCAATGTCATCGGGGGTGAAGGTATACACTTCATCGCAGAACTGGCACTCCACAGGGAAGGATTTTCCTTCCTCCATGATCTGGGTCAGTTCTTCCCTGCCCAGGCTGATCAGCGCAGCCACCACACGGTCACGGTCACAATAGCATTTATACTCCACAGGTGTGGTCTCCATGAACACCACACCCAGATCGCCCAGCACCTGTCCCAGAATATCCTCAGGGGTCATGCCCTGCTCCAGCATGGCGGTAACCGCACCGGCACGCTTGATGCCGGCTTCCACAGCGTCAATAACCTCGTCCGGCGCACCGGGCAGCAGCTGGATCAGATAGCCACCGGCTACCTTGACAGACTGATCCACATCCACCAGGACACCCAGGGCGCAGGCGGTGGGGGTCTGTTCACTCTGGGCAAAGTAAGCGGTCACATCGTCACCGATCTCGCCGGAGACCAGAGGGATAGAGCCCACATAGGGTTCTTTCATCTGTAGGTCACGGATCACGGTCAAAGTGCCGTCCGTACCCACAGTTGCGCCCACATCCAGCTTGCCGGGGAACTTTTCCACCAGGGGTACATTAGGCTCATACACATAACCACGGACATTACCGATGGGATCAGAAACACAGACGATGCTACCGATAGGGCCACCGCCCTTGATCTGCAGGGTCATAGAGCCGTTATCCACCTTCTGCATATTGCCCATCATAGAGGCCGCTGTCAGCGCCCGTCCAAAGGCTGCTGTGGCATTGGGGGTGGTTTTATGGATCTGAGCGCCACGACGCACCATTTCGGTGGAACGGATGGCAACTACCTTCACATAGCTATCCATGGTCATGCCACGAACCAAATAATCACTCATTTTATTTTTCCCTTTCTTGCTTTGAAATAGATCCGCTGTTCCCCTTCTGCCGGGGCTTCAAAGCGGCGGTCTGCATAGACCGCAATATGTGTAAAGCCTGCGTCCTTCAAATAGCCCAGAAGCTGCGCCTGGGAATAGGCATATTCCCGGTGTTCCTCAAAGGAACGCTCCCAGAGTTTGCCCTGTCGCTGGAACAGATCCATGCCATAGGAACAAATATTGGTCTGGGGATCAAATTCTCCCCGCCACAGGCAAAATACGTCCTCGTCCTCATCCACAAAAACCTGGCCGTCCATGGCTTTCAGCTTTTCGGGGGTATTGACATCAAAAATGAAACAGCCGCCGGGATTCAGCGCCTTATAGATCCGCTTGATGGCCTGGGCGCAATCCTCAGGGTCGGTAATATAGTCCAGGCTATCCAGGGCGCACACCGCCAGATCCACCGCCACAGGCAGGTGCAAATTCTGCAGGGGTTGACAGACGAACAGAGGGCGGTTCTCCTGTTCCAGCGACTTCTGAAAGGCCACAGCCAGCATTTCCTCAGAAAGATCCACACCGGTGACCTGCATACCCATTTGGGCAAGCAGCAACGCCACAGAGCCTGTGCCACAAGCTAAGTCCACCGCTGTGCGGGGCTTCAGACCCTCTTTTTCCAGGATCTGCATATAAAATTCCACGGTGGCTTTATAATCCACATCGTTGGTCAAGCGGTCATAGCTGACCGCCAATGCATGGTAAGCATCCATAGGGCATCCTCACAAAAACATCCCGGACATTGGTTCATGCCCGGGATGTCCAGATATTCAAATTAGCGGCTGAAGATGGAGAAGATATCGTCGATATCGCTGCTCTCAGCGGACTTGGAAGGCTTAGTGGTCTCAGCCACAGCCTCTTCCTTATGCTCGAAACCAGTAGCAATAACGGTAACACGCATGGAGTCTACGAACTCATCGGAGTAGGTTGCACCGAAGATAATGTTAGCCTCGGGGTTAGCAGCCTCCTGCACGATGCTTGCAGCGGTCTCTACATCATCCAGAGTCAGCTCGGAAGAACCGGTCACATTGACCAGCACACCGGTAGCACCATTGATGGAGGTCTCCAGCAGGGGGCTGGCAACAGCAGCCAGAGCAGCCTGCTCAGCCATCTCACGGCCGTTGGCAACGCCAACACCCATGTGGGCACGGCCAGCGTCCTTCATAACAGAAGAAACGTCAGCGAAGTCCAGGTTGATGATCACACGGTCAGAGTAACCAACCAGCTCAGAGATAGAGGTCACAGCCTGCTTCAGCACATCGTCAGCGATGCCGAAAGCGTTAGCGAAGGTGATCTTCTGGTCGGTGACGTACTTCAGACGGTCGTTGGGGATGATGATCAGAGAGTCAACCTTGTCACCCAGAGCGGCAATGCCGGACTCTGCCTGACGCATACGGTTAGCACCCTCGAACTTGAAGGGCTTGGTCACAACACCAACGGTCAGAATACCAGCCTCACGAGCCAGATCTGCAACGATGGGTGCTGCACCGGTGCCGGTGCCGCCGCCCATACCGGCGGTGATGAATACCATATCGGTGCCTTCCAGGATCTTAGCGATCATGGCACGGGATTCCTCAGCGGACTTCTGACCGATCTCGGGCTTGGAGCCTGCGCCCATGCCGTTGGTCAGCTTCTCACCGATCTGGATCTTATTCTTACAAATGGACTTGTTCAGGTCCTGCTTATCGGTATTGATAACAACAAAATCTACGCCGCTTACGCCAGCCTCGATCATACGGTTAATGACGTTGTTGCCGGCGCCGCCGACACCAATTACTTTAATTTTAACTACGCGTTCCTCAAAAGTCTGAGACATAAATAGCATCCTCCTATGTATTCCCTGCAGACAAAACTGCATTTTTTACAATTGTACCTCTATATTCTATCCACAAAATCGAATTTGGTCAATAGAAAATATTCATTTTTACAAAGAATTTTGTAAAAAATTTTATTCAAAGGGGGTAAATATGACCTCATCAGGTCGAATAGCAAAGGTAACATCCAGATTTCCGGTACGATAATCACCGATCTGTTCAATAGCACCCTTTACCATGCCCAGCTTATAAGACAGCTGGGATGCATCTCCCAGGTTGATTTCAAACTGGTCGCCATACCAGAGCGTCAAGCCATCCATGTGGGTCACATCCACGCTGGCAATGCTACCCAGCATACCCAGCTTTTCCAGTTCCTGCAAAATGGTCTTGACCATATCCAGGCGCTCCTGGGCATAGACCGTCACGGGGATGGTCTGTCCCTCTTCGTCCACAGAAGGCTCGGGCTCATAGGCCACCGCCTGTTGCGCCAGCTGGGGATCTTGCAAGCTTACACCCAGAATATTGGTATAGGTGGTGGCATCGCCACCATTGATTTTTTCTACGATCTTGCCGTCTGCAGACATGAGCCACCAAGTACCATCCTGGTCAGTAATGGCATAGGTCACGGTCAATTCCTTGATCTGAATATTCACAGTACCGGGCAAACTCACACCCACCCGAACAGATTCCACATAGGGTAGCTTCTGCATAATACGGCTGCTGATGGCAGCTTTATTCAGACCCATGGTATTATCGCCGTTTTCGATGCCGGATGCCTCTTTGACCTGGTATTCCGTGTATTTATCCACACCGGCCACCTTTACGGTCTCAACCTTGAAGAAAATGGACATACCAAACACCAGCGCAAGCACCACAGCAAACACCGTTGCCAGCTGCAGCCAGAACCGTCTGCGGTTAAAGGCCTTCGGAGCGGTGTATACCGTCTGGTTATCCTGCTTTGGGCGGGATCTGCGTTTATTATCCTTACGATTCATAATTTGATACCTCAGCGGTTACGGATCAGGCTCTCCATAATGTCACACAGCCGCTCTGCGCTATCGGGCACAGAAATATCCAACTGGGCACGGCGCATGGTGTTATAACGCTCCTGATCACCCAAAAGTCCCTTAACCGTTTCATAGAAAGCTTCTGCAGAGCAATCCTTTTCCAGCATGACCACTGCGCCACCCTTGGCTTCCAGAGCCCGGGCATTCTTCTCCTGGTGATTGTCCGTCACGTTGGGAGAGGGAATCAACAGACAAGGTGTGCCGGAGGCAATGATTTCATTGCAGCTGGAAGCACCTGCCCGGCTGATGACCACATCGGCAGCAGCCATCACAGTGGGCATATTGTAGATGTACTCGCTCATGGTAATGGATTTGGCAGTTTCCAGATCCACGCCCTGGTTCTTCACATAATCGGGCATCCATTCCCAACCGTAGCTACCTACAGCATGGATGTGCTGATAAGGGAAACCATCCTCCTGCTCCAGACGGAACAGCTTACCTACAGTCTCGTTCATAACCTTAGCACCCTGGCTGCCGAAGGTAGACAGGATCACAGGCCGCTCGTCCAGACCCAGTTCCCGACGGGCATCTTCCTTCTTGGTGAAGATAAATTCCTTGCGGACGGGCATACCCACTACCTTCACTCGCTCCGGGTTCTTATAATACTTGACACTCTGCTCGAAGCACACCAGCATCTGATCGGCACGCTTTGCGATCATACGGGTGGTCAGACCGGGCATTGCATTGGCCTCATGGACACAGGTAGGCACCTTCAGCTTGGTAGCTGCCATCAGCGCAGGGAAGCTGGCATAGCCGCCGGTACCTACCACCACATCAGGCTTAAATTCCTTGATGATCTTCTTGCATTTCTTCACAGATTGCATGATCTCCCGAGCAATGCCCACATTTTTCATGATAGCCTTCAAGGACTTACCACGAACCAGACCATGGGCAGGAACAGCCTTAAAATCATAGCCAGCGCCGGGGATCAGCTTTTGCTCCATGCCGCCCTGTCCACCAATGAACAGGATCTTGCTATCGGGATAGCGCTCTTTCCAGATATTTGCCACCGCAATGGCAGGATTGATGTGACCGCCGGTGCCGCCACAGGTAAAAATTACATTCATAACAGGTCCTCCTGTGCATTATTTCTTCGGGAAATACTTAACAAGATCCCCATCTCCCCTAAATTCACCGCCAAGGCAGTTCCGCCATAGGAGAAAAACGGCAATGCGATGCCGGTTGATGGGAGTAAATTGGTTACAACCCCAATATTGAGAAGGGTTTGCACCGCAATCAAAGTAACCAGGCCTGCGGCAAGTACCGTAGAGAATCGGTTGTTTGCTCGCAAGGCGATCCAGTAACCTCGCAGGATCAATGCGCCAAACAGCAGAAGGATCGCTGTTGCGCCCACCAGACCCAATTCTTCGCAAATCACTGCGAAAATATAGTCATTATACTGAAAGGGCAGGTACAGATATTTCTGTCTGCTCTTCCCCAGACCCAGCCCAAACAAACCCCCAGAGCCGATGGCATAGAGGGATTGGAGGATCTGGTAGCCCGTATCCGAAGGGTCGGATTCCGGGTGTTGCCATGCGGTGATTCGATCACCGGCATAGCCCATAAAGCTTACATACACCAGCACGAACAGACCTGCCAGGGCAGCGCCTGTAAGCAGCCATTTGGGGCTTGTGCCGGCAATGAACATCATAACCACAGCCACCATGCCCATGAGCATAATGGCAGATAAATGCTTTTCCAGTGCCAGAGGGATCAAGATCCCCAGCAAGGCCGCTCCAAATCCCAGAACACCGTAGCGGAATTTTTTCGCATCCGTGTCGTAGATCCGGGTTAGTCTCGCAAAGAGCAGGATCAGCGTGAATTTTGCGATTTCAGAGGGCTGGAACTGCAGCCCCAGGATATTCACCCACCGTTTCGCCCCGTTGACCGATTCTCCAAAGAAAAGAACCATAAGCAGCAGCCCAATGCTGATGCCGTACAACGGCCATGCCATCTGATACCAGAATTTTGCCGGGATTCGGCTGGCAATTGCCATAGCGCCTAAGCCAATGAAGGCACAGACCGCCTGCTTCTGCAGGTATCGGGTGGAGTCGGTATAGTGGGTATCGTACTGACTTTGGGCGGAACTTGCCGAATACAGCATCCCAAGCCCCAGGGTCAGTAATAGTAATAGTAAAAACAGGAAGGGAAAATCAATACTTTTTCGCCTTGAAAGGCGTTCCTCTTTGGCATACAGAGAACGCTCTGCAGCCATACAACGCTCCTTTTAGTTAATGCCAAACCAGGCCAGCACACACATCAGTGCGGACACCAGGCTAAATACCACAACGATTTTAACTTCCTTCCAGCCGCACATCTCAAAATGATGGTGGATGGGAGACATTTTGAACAGACGCTTGCCATGGGTCAGCTTGAAATAACCCACCTGCAGGATTACGGACAGAGTCTCGCAAATGTAGACAAAGCCAATAAGAATCAGAATAATGGGCATATTCAAGGCAAATGCCAGAGCGCAGATCACACCGCCCAGGAACAAAGATCCGGTATCGCCCATAAATACCTTAGCAGGATGCCAGTTGTAGAACAAGTAGGCGATCAAGCCACCGGCCAGAGCAGCAGGCAGCAATGCCAGATCATACTGCTCCTGTGCCACAGCAGCAGCGGTGAAGAAAATCATCACAGGGATGGTGACCGTACCGCACAGGCCGTCCACGCCATCGGTCAGATTCACAGCGTTTACACAGCCCACCATGACAAACATAGCAAAGAACAGGTAAACAAACAGGTTAATCTCACCAGTAACGGTCTTGAAGAAAGGAATATACAGACGGGTCACCAGCACGTCCTGCTGATACAGGATGTACAGGTACAGAGCAGAAACAGCCATCTGCAGCAGAGCCTTCTGAATGGAAGTCAAGCCCAGATTTCTCTTATACTTCAGCTTGAAGAAATCATCCAGGAAACCTACCAGACCGAAGCACAGAGCCAGACCCAGCACATACAAAACGGTCTTGTTTTCCATAACACCGGCTACCAAATTGCCTACCAGGCACAAAATAGCCGCAAAAATGAACATCAGACCGCCCATCATGGGAGTGCCAGCCTTCTTGTTATGCCAGGTAGGGCCAACCTCACGGATGGACTGACCGGCCTTTAACGCCCGCAGAATGGGCAGCAGCAAATAACCGATACCGGCAGACAGGATCATACCCACTACCGCTGTAATGATAACTCTAGTCATAGTTTATTCCTCTTCTTTCTGTAAAAAACCTTCCAGCACCAATTCCATACGCATACCACGAGAGCCCTTGAACAGAAGCACATCGCCGGGCTGTGCCATTTGCTTGAGCACAGCGATCATACGGTCACGATCTGTAAATGCCCGGGCGCAAGCTTCAGACATACCGCCGGTGCGAGCGCCGGACAGCACACGGGCGCTGTTAGGACCATAGGCCAGAACCACATCTGCCTTCTCTGCAGCAATTCTGCCTACCTTATAATGCTCTGCCTGGGCGCTGATGCCCAGTTCCAGCATATCGCCCAGCACCGCCACACGGCGACCCTTTTTCTTACTGAGCACTTCCAGGGCTGCTGCCATGGACTCCGGACCTGCATTATAGCAATCTTTAATAATGGTATATTCCCCAACGGTGTAGATCTCCTGGCGGCCTTCCATATTCTGGAACTCTGCCAGCGCCTTCTGGATGTCACCCACTTCCACACCCAAAGCAATGCCTGCAGCCACCGCTGCCAGCGCATCGGGTACAAAGTGGTCACCTTCCAGGGACAGGGAAACAGGAATCGGCTCCCGATCGTTGCCAATAACAAAGCGCATACCGGTTTCGGTATATGTAATATCCATACCCAGCAAGTGGCAACGGCCATCCTTCACACCGAAGTACACCGGGTTCATGCCGGCCAGTTCCTGGCGATCCCACATACGGGAGTCATCACCATTGAGAATAATGGTAGAACCAGGCTGCATACCCTCCAGCAATTCCAGCTTAGCCTGCAAAATACCCTCTGCAGAGCCCAGGTTTTCAATATGCATAGTGCCGGCATTGACGATAATACCCAGGTCGGGCTTGGCAATATTGGTCAGGTATGCGATCTCACGGAAATGGTTCATGCCCATTTCCAGCACAGCCACCTCTGTATCCTCAGGCATAGCCAGGATTGCCATGGGCATACCCAGATCGTTATTGTGGTTCACAGGGGTCTTGGCTGTGCGGTAGGTGGTCTGCAGAATGCTCACCGCCATTTCCTTGGTGGTGCTTTTGCCCACAGAGCCGGTGACAGCCAGCACCTTCATGCCAATCCGCTGACGCTCAGCCTGTGCCAGCTGACCCAGAGCCACACGCACATCTTCTACAATAATCGCAGGATAATCGCCTACGGAGCGGCTGCACAGTACAGCGGCTGCGCCCTTCTCCATAGCCGCAGGGATGAAATCATGTCCATCTCTTGCGCCCTGCAAAGCCAGGAACAGCTGTCCGGGCTCTAATTTTCGGGTATCCATATTGGCACCCAGGAAGGTTACATCTTTATATTTAGGGTCAATTTGGCCACCGCACCATTGGGCGGCCTGTTCCAGTGTAATCACACCCATGTTAATCCCTCGTTTCTTCCAGGTGCGCGGCAACTACCTCACGCTCATCCAGGTGGTGCTTCACACCATGGATCTCCTGGTATGTCTCATGGCCCTTACCGGCCAGTACAATGATATCATCCTTTTGGGCAATATCCATGGCGTAACGGATGGCCTCAGGACGATTTTCAATCACTTGATAATTATTTTTGTCAATACCCTTACAGATGTCTCGGATAATGGCAGCCGGTTCTTCTGTACGGGGATTATCGGAGGTGATAATAGCAAGGTCTGCAATATCCACACCGATTTTGCCCATAATGGGACGCTTGATGGGATCACGGTCACCGCCACAGCCGAACACAGCAATCAATCTGCCACGGCAGTAGCCACGGACAGAGGACAGTACATTTTCCAGACCGTCGGGGGTATGGGCATAGTCAATGAGTACGGTATAGTCCTTACCGGGAGTAGGAACAACCTCCACTCTGCCCTTCACACCCTGGGCAGTTTCCAATGCCTTGGCGGCCTGCTCCAGAGAAAGACCTAAGCACAGGGCGCAGCCCAGAACTGTCAGCACATTATACACGGTGAACTTGCCGGGAATGCCCACATGCACAGGCACTTCCTTGTCACCGTACACAGCGGTAAAGCTTACACCGTCAGACAGCAGCTCCACATCCTTGGCATACAGACCGGTCTGGGTCTTGCCGGAGGTTTCGATCATGTGGCAATTGGCCTGGGCGCAAATCCGCTTTGCCCAGGGATCGTCACAGTTGATCACCGCATGATCGCAGCGACCAAACAGCTGTGCCTTGGCATCACAGTAGTTTTCCATGGTCTCATGGAAGTCCAGGTGATCCTCGGTCAGATTGGTGAAGGCCGCCACATCATAATGCAGACCGCCCACACGCTCCAGGCAAATGGCATGGGAGGAGACCTCCATAATGGCATAGCCGCAGCCACCATCACGCATCTGACCCAACAATGCCTGCAGATCCAGGCTCTCGGGCGTGGTACGCTCGGTGGCGATCCGCTCATGGCCGATCATATTTTCCATAGTGCCCATCAGGCCTACCTTCGCACCCAGCACCTGCTCGATCACATGCTTTAACAGCAAGGTGGAGGAGGTTTTGCCGTTAGTACCGGTGACACCGATCAGCTTCATAGCCTTACCGGGGTGGTCATAATAATTCGCGCCCACCTGTGCCAATGCCAGACGGTCAGAGGCAACACGGACATAGGGAATGTCCTTCTGCTGCTCCTTGCCGGTGATCACAGCCACCGCACCGGCGGCCATGGCCTTATCAATATAGAGGTTACCATCGGTAGCAAAACCGGTGATGGCAACAAAGACACAACCGGGAGTCACCTTACGGGAATCGTAGGTCACACCGGTAATGGTCATTTCCAAATCAGCATGAACATCCAGCACTTCCACACCGTTGAGCAGATCTTTCAGCTTCATACGCAATTCTCCTTTGTGTGCCGCTAGTCGGCGGCTTTTATATCTGTAAATTGTAGCGTAACGGTACTGCCTGTATCCAGCAGCGTACCGGGTTTTTCCTGTTGGGCGGTCACCACCACATGGGGCGCAACCGTATCGTTACCTGTCACCAGAACATAAAGTCCCAATAGACCGGCCGCATCCACAGCCTGTTGTCGGGTCATGCCTGTAAAGTCCGGCACTTCCACCTGGGGCTGGGTTTCTGTCTGTCCAAAATACACCCACATTTGGCTGTTGCCGGGGACAGTTTGACCGGCAGCGGGGATCTGAGAGGTAACAGCTTCTTCCGTACCCTGGATCTGGGCGGTAAGTCCCAATTCTTTCAATGCTTTTTCCATCTGGGGCTTAGTCATGCCTGTCAGATCGGGAATGGTTACATGATCAAGGGGCTCATTGCGCTTCACACCCAAATAGGGCAGGATGTCCCCCATCACCGCACCCACAGTAGGCGCAGCCATCACACCGCCGGAAATATAGATTCCGGTGGAACGGGAGGGTGTGTCCAGGGCTACTAATATAATATACTCCGGATCGTCCATCGGCGCAACCCCTACAAAGGAAACAATTTTATCCAAAGTTGGCTGTCCGCTTGCATCCAGCACATCTATTTTCTCGCTGGTGCCGGTTTTGCCACCAATGGCATAGCCTGCCACCTTTGCGTTTTTGGCTGTGCCTTCGTTGACCACGGATTCTAACAAGGTACACATGATTTTGGATGTCTCCTGGCTGATTACCTGCCGCAGAACAGTAGTCTCTTGCCGCAGAACCGTATTGCCTTGGGCATCCACGGCCTCCGCCACAATATAGGGTTCTATTAAATACCCTCCGTTGACCACAGCCGCAATGCCACGGACCAACTGTATGGGGGTCAATTTAAAGGTCTGTCCAAAAGATCCGGAGGTAAGGGACGCTGTCCCCCATTTATCCGTATCTGTGACCAATTCCTTGGAGAAGAATACACCCTTGCTCTCCCCTGCCAGATCCAGCCCGGTTTTTTCCAAAATACCGAACCGCTCCACATAATCGTAGAACCGCTCACCGCCCAGCTTCAGGGCGATGTGGGCAAAGGCCAGGTTGCAGGAATTTTGCAGGGCATTGGCGGTGGTTTGTGCGCCATGTCCGGCAGACCGCCAGCAATGTAGCCGCTGGGATCGTCCGGGGATCTGCTCAGCTCCGGCACAATGAAAGCTCGTATCCAGGGTGATTGCGCCGCAATCCAAAGCTGCCGCCATGGTCATCACTTTAAAGGTAGAACCCGGCTCATAGCCATCGCTGATACAACGGTTGCGCCATTGCTTCAGCTGGGCATTGCTCCGGAAACTGTCGTAGGTCTGTTTTGCCTGTTTGTAGGCATCCGTATCCGGCTCTAAGGACAGGTATTGCTGCCGCAGATCCTCTGCCTGAGCCGCTAGCTGGGGATCGTAGATCTCCAAATAGGCATTGGGATCATAGCCGCCTAGGGTCGCCATGGCCAGGATCTCACCGGTTTTTACGTTCATCACCATGCCAAATGCGCCATTTTGCACATCGTAGCGATCTATGGCCAGGCGCATCTGTTTTTCCAGTGCAGTCTGCACGGTCACATCTATGGTCAACACCAGACTACAGCCCGGTGTGGCATCCTCATAAGCTTCATAGGAATAGGGCATATCCATCTGGTTGTTGCCCTTGGTGGTAATCACCTGACCGGCTGTTCCGGTCAGGTAGGAATTATATGCCGCTTCGATCCCCTCTGAGCCTTCATTGGAGGCATTGGTAAAGCCTATGACCTGGGATGCTAATGTGCCATAGGGATAGTAGCGTTTGGTATCGGGCTCTAAATGGATACCCTTGGTATTGGTTTGGTTAATGTATTGCCGCACCTGGGCGGCGGTTTGGGCATCCACCTTGGCTGCAATTTGTTTATAGCGCATGGTGGTGTCCGTAGCCTGGGTCTGTACCCAAGCCGCATCCAGGGACAGTAGCTGTGCCAGATCCTGGGATAGCTTGGGAATATCTGTTTGGGATTGCTTTAATTCGTTGGGGTCTAAGTAGATATTTTCCACACCCACCGAACAGGCCAATATATTCATATTGCGGTCGTAGAGGATTCCCCTGTCCGCAGTCACTGTGGTGGTACGGGTTTGATTCCGTAAGGCCTTCTCAGCATAGTAATCGTAATGGGTCACCATCAGATCATACAATCTGGCGATCATGGGAATGAATCCCAAAACCCCCAACACCAGCGCCATCCACAATATTCTTCGGTGCTGACCGGAATCCCCATGAACCCGCTTATAGGAATCCTTCACATCCTGACCTCCTTAAATCGAAGCTGCCTGCTCTTCCTTAAAAAAGGGCAGCAAGGGAATCCCTCGCCGCCCATGCAGCTGCTATTTAAGTGTATTGGTCAAGAGGGTATTTCATGCAGGAAATCAGTTGCCTAACTGCACATGGGTCACTTGATCCGCAGGCACCATGCCCAGAGCAATGGCGGTTTTTTCCACAGCTTCCAGATCATAGCCTTCCCGGTACTGGGTAGTCATTTCCGCATTCTCTGCCTTCAGATCCAGCATATAGCTCTGCATAGCAGAAGCTTCTTCCTTCAGCTGATTCAGCTGTACCACACCCAGAATCATGACAGCTACCATAATAATGGCGGTCACAACACCGATGATGGCCACAGGATCAATATAAATAATGGACTTTCTTTGCTTGCGAGCCTTCGGTGCAGTCTTGGTGCGCAGAGGGAACTGAGGTGCCAGTTCTCTTGCAGCAGAACCAGCCGTATAGTATCGCACATAGTGGACATCAGAGTTGATTGCCACAAGAGACCCTTCTTTCTTTTAGATCTTCTCACAAACACGCAACTTTGCGCTTCGGGAACGGGGGTTCATTTCCAGTTCTTCATCAGAAGCTGTGAGGGGCTTTCTGGTGATCTGTTTCACCTTGGGTTTATTGCCGCAGACACAAACGGGCAATCTGGGAGGACAGGTGCAACCCTTTGCCGCATCCGCCATGGCCAGCTTTACGATGCGGTCTTCCAGAGAATGGAAGGTAATCACCGCCAACCGTCCGCCGGGGTTCAGCAGAGGAATGGCCGCCTCCATGGCTTTTTCTACAGAGCCAAGTTCATCGTTGACCGCAATGCGGATGGCCTGGAAGCTTCGCTTTGCAGGATGCTGTTTTTCACGCAGGGCTGCCGGAGGCATTGCGCCCCGGATAATGTCCACCAGTTCCAAGGTGGTCTTTATAGGAGATTGCTCTCGCTTCCGGCAAAGAGCTGCCGCAATCTGAGGGGCATATCGTTCTTCGCCATAGGCATACAGGATTCGACGCAGTTCTTCTTGAGACCAGGTGTTGACCACCGTATCTGCGCTGAGGGCATCGAGTCCGTTCATGCGCATATCCAGAGGGGCATCTGCCATATAGGAGAATCCGCGGGTCACCTCATCCAGCTGAGGAGAGGAAACACCCAGATCCAGCAAAATGCCATCCACACCGGGAATCTGCAAGGATTCCAACACCGAGGCCATTTCGCAGAAATTGGAGTGTACCAAGGTAACACGATCTGCGTAGGGCTTCAACCGCTCCCCTGCTGCTGCCAGAGCCACAGGATCCCGGTCAATGCCGATGAGCCGTCCGGTGGTGAGCCGTGCGGCGATCTGGCTGGAATGACCGGCACCACCTAAAGTGCCATCCACGTAGATGCCGTCGGGCTTGATATTCAGACCGTCTATGCACTCATTGAGCAAGACGGAGATATGGTGAAATTCACTCATAGGCCAATGGCCTCCAAAGAAGCCAGCAGCTTCTCGGGTGTCAAGTTCTCGGTTTCGTAATTTCTGAATGCCTCTGCATCCCAGATGTCCGCCTGACCGGCTCTGCCCACGATCACCACGTCCTTGGTGATACCGGCATAGTCCAGCAGGAACTGGGGCAGACCGAAACGGAACTGCTTATCGGGATTGCACTGGCTGGCATTCATGAAGATCAAACCTGCAGCGTCGGTGCGCTGATAGATGGACAGGTTATTGTAGTTCTCGCTCATCTTCTGCCAATCCTGCGCGGTGTAAACGGTCAAACAGCGGCGTCCGCAGTTAAAACCCAGGGTCACATAAAAATCTTCACCCAGTTCTCCACGCAGCTTTGCAGGAACAAACAAACGGTTCTTATCATCCAGTTTTGCAGGATATTTACCGATCACGGACGCTCACCTCCTCCATTTTACTCCACAAGAGCTCCACTTTGCTCCACTATTTGACAGTATAAAGGATAAGTTTGCAAAAATCAACACTTTTTTAAAGGTTTTTTCAAAAATTTCTGTATTTTTCTCAAGAAAAAACGCATTTTAGAACACCTGTTCGGTTAATGTGCGGTTTTTGCTCCATTTAAGGCAAAATGGAGGGTTTGATTTTCCCATTTGGATTGGATTTTGGCGGGTTTTCCCGACTGTTGAAGCAAAAACTCTGCCAAGGGTCCTTCCACCTTTTCCTGCACCAATCGTCTGAGCCCTCTTGCTCCCTCCCGGGTGGAGCAAAGCTTCGCCAATTCCCCGGGCAATTCCTTAGGCAGCAGTAACTGGATCCCCCCGGCGGTGGCGCGATCCATAAGGCCGCACAGATATTTTCTGGTGATGGCTTCCATGTCCTGGGCAGACAGCGGATCAAAGCACACGATCTTATCAATTCTCCCCAAAAATTCCGGGGTAAAATGCTGGCGCAAGGCCTCTTTGGATTGGTCGGTTCTACCGGCTGGTTGGAAGCCCAGACCATCGCTTCGCAGCTGTCCTCCCAGATTGGAGGTCATAACCACCACCGCATTTTTAAAGCTGACACGGCGACCCGTGGAGTCTGTCAGCACCCCTTCCTCCATGATCTGCAGCAGAATGCCGGCAATATCCTTATGCGCCTTTTCCAGTTCGTCCAGTAGCACCAGGCAATAGGGTCTGCGACGGACAGCTTCTGTAAGCTTGCCTCCTTCTTCATACCCCACATAACCGGGCGGCGCGCCAATGAGCCTTGCCACCGCGTGCTTTTCCATATACTCGGTCATATCCAGCCGGATCAGCGCATCTTTCGAGCCATACAATTCCTTTGCCAAGGCTCTGCACAATTCCGTCTTGCCCACACCGGTAGGGCCTGTAAACAGAAGACTTGCCACCGGGCGGTTGGGATCTCGCAGACCGGACAAGCCCCGTCGGAGCACCTGGGCTGTCTGCGCCACCGCCTGGCGCTGTCCCATCACATGGGTGGACAAAATTTCCTCCAACTGCAACAGCCGTTGCCGCTCATCGGCACTGAGCCTACCCACAGGAATCCCGGTTCTGGCGCTGACCGCCCATGCCACATGGGCGGCGCTGACCACCTTGGGGCGGTGGCTTTCCGTGGGAGTGGTCAGGCGGTACATCTCATCCCGCAGCTGGGCGGCCTTTTCATAATGCCCTTCCCGTACCGCCTCCTGCAATTCCTGTTCCAAGGCTTGCCGCTGGCTTCGCCGTCCCACGTACAGCATTTCCAGCCTTGCCCGTGCCGCTCCCTCATCCAATAGATCAATGGCCTTATCCGGCAGGTACAGATCCGGCAAATACCGCACCGACAACCGCACCGCCTCTTGCATGGCTTCCTCAGATATGCGGATGCGGTGGTGTCGTTCCAGGGCTGGTTTTAATTCCTGGAGAATCTGCATGGATATCTGGGGTGTGGGTTCTTCCACGGTCACAGGGCGAAACCGCCGCTCCAAAGCCGGGTCTTTCTCAATATATCTTCGGTACTCTTCCAAAGTGGTTGCCCCCAGCATTTGCAATTCCCCTCTGCCCAAAGCGGGCTTGAAGATATTGGCCGCATCAATGGCGCCCTCTGCCGCACCAGCCCCCACAATGGTATGCATTTCATCCACAAACAGGATCACATCCCCACAGCGGCGAATCTCCGCCAGCAGATCACGCAAACGTTCTTCAAACTCTCCACGATATTTCGTACCAGCCACCAAATTGGCCATATTCAAACTTACCAGCCGCTTATCCTTCAGTTGGGGCGGCACATTGCCGGCGGCCATCCGTTGGGCAAGCCCTTCGGCAATGGCGGTCTTGCCCACACCCGGTTCCCCTACCAGGGCAGGATTGTTCTTGTTGCGACGGCTCAAAATACCGATCACCGTTTCGATCTCCCGGTCTCTGCCCACCACAGGATCCATACCCGATGCCTTCTGTATGAGATCCTCGCTAAACTGCTCCAATAATTTCGTTGGGATCGCCTCCTTTTTTTGCCTGTTGGTATTCATCTGCTCCACCGTGGCGGAGAACAGCACCTCTGTGTCCACATCCAAAAGCCCCAATAGCTTGCGTGCGCCGGAATTCTTTTGCCGCAATAGAGACAGCAAAATATGCACATTGCCGATCTGGCGGCTGCCCATGTCCGCCGCCTCTGCCGATGCCCCACGCAAAATGGCCTTTACCCGGGGAGAAAAACCCTGGGGCAAGGGTAGATTCTCATCTCCCCGACCCCAGAGCAAGGCCGCCAGGGTACGCAGCCGCCCCTTCTCGATACCTGCCAAACGCAAAATTCGGGCTCCCACACCCTCCGTCTCTGACAATGCCAGCAACAAATGGGTAGAGCCCACGTAACTATGCCCCAATCCACGGGCGCACTGAGCCGCATAAAGCAAAATTCCCCTGCCTTCCGCCGACAAACCCATGGGATCACCTCCCGATTTTTCCGCTTCCATCTGCGTTTTTGATTGCTGACGGAAATTTTCCCCATCGACACAAAAATTTATACACTAGATTTTTAAAAAAACGATTGCATTTTAAAAAATCCATGCTAGAATAGTTGTATGCTCAATACACGAGCAAAAAAGAACATACTAAACAGGAGGAATAATCATGGCTTACACTATCAATGATGCTTGTGTCAAGTGCGGCACTTGTGTTGACAACTGCCCCGTTGAGGCAATCTCCGAAGGTGAAGACAAGTACGTCATCAACGCTGATCTGTGCGTCGACTGCGGCACCTGCGTTGATAACTGCCCTGTTGAAGCAATCGAGGAAGGCTGATTCTCCGATCTTGCTACCAGCCTGTGTGTCTTAACCGGCACGCAGGCTGATTTTTCTTTTCAACACTTTCCCCGGAGGCTCCTATGGAACAACTGAGCAATGGCTATACATTAAAAATATGTGAGGACGGCTTTCCCTTGAGCACTGACTCCATCGCCTTGGCAGATTTCGTGAAGCTGCCAAAGAAGGCCCAGGTGCTGGACTTGGGCGCAGGCTGCGGCACTTTGGGTATGCTGCTGTGCGCCAAGGACGATCTGTGCCAGGTGACCGGTCTGGAATTGCAGGAAAACTCCCATCTGACCGCCCTGGAAAATGCCCGGGACAATCAGCTGGAAGATCGCCTTACCAGTATATGCACAGATCTGACCCAAATCCCATCGGACATGGCCTCCCGGTTTTCTGTCTGCGTTTCCAATCCCCCCTACTTTGCCGCCGGCCCTGCCGGTAAGCGTACCACCGCACGCAGAGAAGATCTCTGTTCACCCCAGCAGCTGTTTGCCTCTGCAGGCAGAGCCTTGCGGTGGGGCGGAGATTTTTATCTGGTACACCGCCCGGAACGGCTGGCACAGCTTTGCGCCTGCGCCGCCGCAGTTAAGCTAGAACCTAAGCGGTTATGTCTCATACGGCACAAAACCAATGGCCCGGTCAGCCTGATCCTGTTGCAATGCCGCAAGGGCGGCAAACCCGGTCTTATCTGGCAAGAAGAAGCCCTGTTTCACGAAAACGGCGAGCCTACGGATTATTACCGCAGACTATATCATCTTTAGGAGGTCAATCTATGGCCGGTATGTTATATTTAGTTCCCACCCCCATCGGTAATTTGGGGGATATCTCCATTCGCTGCAAGCAGACGTTGGAGGAAGCGGATTTTATCGCCGCTGAGGATACCCGTGTCACTTTGAAGCTACTGAATCATTTGGGCATCAAAAAAAGCCTTGTCAGCTACTTTGAGCATAACAAGGCACAAAAAGGCAATGTGATTTTGGATCGTATCTTAGCCGGTGAGACCTGCGCATTGGTGTCCGATGCCGGCAGCCCCGCCATCTCCGATCCCGGTGAGGAATTGGTGAAGCAGTGTGCCGAGGCCGGTGTTACTGTCTGCGCCATTCCCGGTCCTTGCGCTGTGATCACAGCTCTGAGTATCTCCGGTCAGAACACCGGACGGTTCTGCTTCGAGGGCTTCTTGTCCACCGCCAAGAAGAGCCGCCGGGAGCATCTGGAATCTCTTTTGAAAGAACAGCGCACCATGATCTTCTATGAAGCCCCCCATAAGCTGGTGGCAACCCTGGAGGATATGGCTACGGTATTTGGTGCGGATCGTCCCATCAGCCTGTGCCGGGAACTGACCAAGCTCCATGAGGAAGTGGTACGCACCACCCTGGGCGAGGCTCTGGAAAAGTACACCGCGCAAGCCCCCAAGGGCGAATTCGTTCTGGTGGTTGCCGGTGCTGCGCCGGAGGAAAAGACCGCCGCTACCCCGGCCGATGCCGCCACCCGTGTGGCACAGCTGATGGAAGCAGGCTTAAGCCGCAAGGACGCCATTAAGCAAACCGCCATCGAACTGGATCTGCCCAAAAACGTGGTTTACGAATCTGCGCTAAAAATCTAGATAAAATTTCTAGGGAGTGTTGCAAAACACTCCCTATGTTTATTTCTATTAGGTTAGGTTGCCGTTTTTATCGCAGGCCAAGGTCAGCGTCACAGGGACATTTGTTGATTGTCCCAGCAGCAGGGACAGCTTTATTACAAAATTTCCTGTGGCCGTACTGCCGCTGCGTGTAGCAGATTTTGATGCTACAGACCATGTAGCACTAGCAGCAGTACAGGAGGATGTGGAGCCGTTATAGGTATATCTTTTTATGGAATATCCTCCTCAATGTGGGTATCGGTTACCTCAATCTCAATTACGGCATAACCGTTTGCCATATCTTCTGTCATTTCCAGCTGGATTCCCAGGGCAATTATAGTAGCTACAAGCCCCGAAACAACACCGACCAATATAACAGTCATAATTCTCCTGCGGAGCTGCAAACGCTTCAGCAGTTTTTCCGTGTCCATTTCGTCCACATAGGCAGAAGCGATCTGCAAGGGGGAGCCGAAACGGGCAAGGACGGTCTGAAAATCCGCATTGGATTCTTGCTGCAAAAATGCGTTTATACTCTCGGAAAGTTCCCGGATATAACGGTTTTTCTGTTTGTGACCACAGGGCAGCCAGCGGCGAATCTGCCAATAGTAACGGCGCAACTGTCTATTTATCTTCATAGTCCGCTGTCCTCCATAATCAACCGCATACCGGTCGTAATATCATCAAACTCCCGAATAAGCTCCTGCAACCGTACTTTACCGGCAGGCTCCAAATGATAATAGATCCGGGTCATGCGTTTGCCAACGAGGACTTTTTTATCGGAAATGAGTCCTTGATCTAAAAGCTTATATAACACCGGATACAAAGAGCCCTCCTGGGTCTGGATCCGACCGCCGCTGATTTGGTTCGTGCCCTGGACCAGCTGATAGCCGTACATATCCTCTTTATTCAGCAAAGACAGGATCACCAAGGACATAATGCCCCGGCGAAAACTGTTTTGCCCCGCATCCTGTGCCATCAGATTTCCTCCTTTTTTCTATCTCTCCATAATATAACACAAGTAATTTTGATATACAATACTTTTATTAAAAAAATATTTATTGACAGAATACTGACTATGTGCGACAATTATATTGGAGTTCAACACCATACTCCACAGCTTCTATTTGAAAGGATGACTGATTATGCAGAAAAGAATATTAAGCGGAATCCTGGCACTGGTAATGACCTTTGTCTTGTTTGGCTGCACCAAGCCCGAGAAGAAAACCGCCGAAGTCACAGAACCGGCACCTCAGGCCGTTGATGTTTACAACGAAGCCCGGGCACAGCTGGATGCCGCTCAAAAGGCGACTCTGGATGTAAAGTTGTCCACATCCACCCTGGTGGAGGGTCAGACATTTACAGCAGAGGAAGAACAGGTAATTTCTTACGGCGCATTGGATACGGATACGCCTGTGATCGAGCTCACCAAGGATGTGACCTGGACCGAAGAAGCTACGGACTCCGAAGATGACCCGGAGATCTATGCCTATACGGAAATCTATTCCAACGGCACTATGTTCGTGGAAATGAAGGAAATGGCGGCTTTTACCGGCACGGTCAATCAAGAATTTGCTGACTTGCGGTATGTGCCTGTGGTACTGCTGGACGCAGCTCTCTACGAGGATGTGACTATGCAAACACAGGAGACCACAACCACCGTAAACTTTGCCGAACCCACCGCCGCAGAAGCTTGGGCTATGCCCGAAGAAGGTCAGTTGGTAGATGCCAGCGGTACGGCTTTGATCGAAAACGGCAGTCTGCAGACCATGACCTATACGCTCACTTATACTTACGGCTCTGCTGAGATCACTATGGTGGTTGAATCCACACCCAGAGCAGAGGCACAGGAGGTTTCTGTGCCTACGGATACCGATCGCTATACGGTCCTGGAGGGTGTAGAGGCTCTGCCTCTGTTGCTGGAAAACAGGGATCTGGTAGCGCAGGCACAGTCCGCCCATATAACATCCAACATTACTTATACCAGTGAAGCAGTTGCCATGGTCTACGCCGTTGGCTCTGAAACCTATATTTACGACAAAGATGGCAAGATCAAGCTAAAATCGAAAGACACCATGGAGTACATGGATTCCCAAGACGGTGAGCAAAGTATGCTGTATGAAACCGTATATCAGGACGGCAAAGCGGTGATCACCACCAACAGCGGTCTGCCCACTACCCAAACCGGCGTAAAAGATGCCGACATGCGTGAGACAGCACAAGAGGCTCTGGAAATTGTGATCACAGATCCCAACTATTGGCAAGCCGTAACGCTTACTGATCTGGGCGGTATCATGTTGGTGGAATTTACCTATACCGAGGAATGTGGCAACAATATGCAGAACAATGTGAACAACACATTGTTTGATAATCCTGCATTTCTTAACAGCTACGCCAGTAGCTATGAGACCCGGGAGATCACCGGATACCTGTCGTTGGATATGTACACCGGTTTGATTCTTTCCAACGGTATAAACTATGAGGGTGTTCATGTGATCGACGGTGACGAGTATGTACTGAGTATGGAATTAGCCCAGAAGTTTGAGGCTCCCGCTTTTGGCGCATATGAGGAGATCACCGGTGAAAAGCCGGAAGAAAAGGCACCTGAGCAGACAGCACAGCCTTTGTTCTACCATGTAACCGGTGAAAACGGACAGGAAATGTGGCTCTTTGGCACGATCCATATCGGAGACGAACGCACTGCTTATCTGCCCCAGGAAATTTATGATGCCTTTGCCGCATCCGATGCCCTGGCTCTGGAATTTGATGTAGAAGCCTTTGAGGAACAGGTAGAAACCGATACCAAACTGCAACAGCAACTGGCCAAGGTGTATTATTACAGCGACGGTAGTACGGCAGAACAGCACATGGATCCCGAATTGTACGAGACCGCCTTGAAATATATGAAGGCCATCGGTGATTTCTCGTCCTATACCGCACACATGCGTGTATCCCTTTGGGCACAATCCATCGAAAATTCCTACCTGCAATTGGGACACACCCTGCACACTGAGCAAGGCGTAGAAGAACGGTTGACCCAACTGGCAAAGGAACAGGAAAAGCCCATCCGCAGCGTGGAATCCGGCTTGTCCCAGTCTCAGATGCTTAGCAAATGGTCCGAGGATCTGCAGGAACTGCTTTTGACAGAATCTATGGGCGGTACTGTGGCAGAATACACTACCGGCGCGATGGAACTATACGAGCTTTGGTGCGGTGGTGACGAGGCAGCTCTGCGAGAGCGTATCAACGAAGAAGTCGACACCTCTGAAATGACCGATGAAGAGCTGGCAGAATACACAGCAGCACTGCCTCTGCTGGAAGAGTACGAAAAAGGCATGGAGACCGATCGGAATACCGGTATGCTGAAGGTTGCCAAACAGTATTTGGAGAGCGGCGATGTGGTATTCTTTGCGGTAGGACTGGCACATCTACTGGATGATACCAATGGTCTGGTAGACACGCTTCGACAGGCAGGCTATACTGTAGAGTTGGTTACCTATGCATAAGTAGGATAAGGGAACGGTACTCTGTCAAACGGCGGGCACTCCGCGTAGGGGCGGTTATCAACCGCCCCGTGGTTTTGCCACAGCAAAATCACATCGCCGCCAGGCGAGCATCCAGTTTATTTCTGCGAAATCTCATGGTGGCTGGATAATGGAGAACTCTGTTGGGGAGATCCACGAGAGGGATGCTCTTACTATGATGATACGATAATCTATTTTGCGGTCAAAGTAGGGTGGGATGACTAATGAAGATTCTTCGACTAGTATATTGCATAATAATGTGTATTGTTATATTTTCATCTTGTTATAAGGCAGAAGATACTAAACATACGAGAGATGATCAACACATTGAGCTTATCGTAAATAATTATCCAACAGATGACTTTACAATGCCCACTCGAGAGTATCCATTATATGATCTAAGAAATTTCTTTGAACAAAAAAATAATAACGGAAGTATTTCTCCCCACTCAAAGGTATCTTCGTTATATTTTGAAGATGTAAATAGTAAGTATCCCGTCGAGTTTGTCAGATCTGGTCACTACTCATTCTACAAGGTTACGGAAGGCGGATATTACTATGTGTTCTGGGTTAAATCTTCTAAGTTTGATGGGAATCAAATCATCGAGTATCCGGATCAACTCAATTGGGAATTGTCCGTCTATTCTACCGCATATTTTTCTTCCGTCAAAAGCAAGGATTTGTTCAACACTTTAACTCCCGGAATGAGCACTATAGAAGATGTTAAAGCAATTGATTCAGACTTTGACTTAGTTCTGATACGATCATCCGGCGTGTTCTCTTATAGCTATTTAAATGATAATCAGTTGCTGGAGATTAAGTACAAAACAACTGCTGACTCGGCTGATAATTGGATTGTTGAAGAGTTTACAATTGTTCCTCGGAGTTCTGCAGGATCAAGGTATAGTGTAATACTATCTAAAGACCTTCCTAAATAAAGGTAGAAGATAAGACATAACAGCAAGGGGGACAAGGGGGAAAATATAGGAGACAAGAGAACCGTCCCCTTGTCTCTAGGAGGAGCATGATGGATAGAATACTGTATATAATTTGTCTTCTCTTGCTTTTGCTTTTGGGGCAAGGAAAGGCTGAAGAGTCTGATACCCAAATTGAATCATCGACGGAGTGGTCACAGTATTCTCCAACCGAACCAGCAACAGGGTGGCCTCAATGTGAAGCAATTCCGTCAACGCAGGAGCAAACGGAGTATGGTGTTCCATCGTTTTGTCTGTCAGATTATCACGCACACACTGATTTCTATATAGAAAACAAAATTAAAATCAATGTAGGTACTGTTGAGAATCCGGAACAGGCAGAGGATAAAGCCAAAGCAGTTTGGAAGGAGCATATGGAATACGACTCCTACGAATACAAGAAACTACTGGTTTTCTATGATCCAGAAAATGATGCATGGTTAGCAATCCTGGATATAAACTATGATGCGTTGTATGCCAGCGATGATTGGGCTGTATTGGACTGTATTCCTTGCGTGATCATAAACAGAAATGGTGATGTGCTGGCATTGTGGGCTGAATAAAAAGGGTGGATAACGAGGCAAGTAAGACGAGGGGACGGTTCTGTGTGCAGTTCGCCCACGAAAAAACCTTCCCCTTTGGGGAAGGTGGCCGAGCGAAGGCTCTGACAAGCGAGGTCGGATGAGGTTACTGCACGAAACCCCTCATCCGGCACTTCGTGCCACCGTTGCTGTTGCGGTGCCCGGTGCTCTCCTTGGCGCGAACGCCTGCGTTGCTCACCGACCGCTGCCACTCGCTCAGCTCCCTCG
>JAFYVL010000057.1 GCA_017549125.1 Oscillospiraceae bacterium
CAGTAAGACCTATCCCGAACCTATGATAAACATACTGCCTGCCGAAGAATTGGATGATGAAATCGAGAAACCTGCTCTTTCTCTGAAAGAACTGTGGTTCCGATACGAAAAGGACAGCCCGGATGTGCTCCGGGGCGTGTCAGCAGATGTTCCTGCAGGCACTCTGTACGCCATTGTGGGTGGAAACGGTGCAGGTAAGTCAACTACCTTAAAGGCTGTCTGTGGTATTTGCAAGCCCTACCGGGGTAAGGTAAAAGTGTTCGGCAAGCCGGTGGAAAAATACAAATCTACGGAGCTATTCGGTGGCTGTCTTGCCATGCTGCCCCAGGACCCCAAGAGCCTGTTCGTCAAGAAAACCGTTCGGGAAGATCTTGCGGAAATAACCAAGGACGAAAAAAGAATTGCGGAGATTGCCGCAGTTTGCGAAATTGAGGGTTTGCTGAGCAGCCATCCCTATGACCTCTCCGGTGGTGAACAACAGCGGGCTGCTTTGGCAAAGGTGCTGCTGACCAATCCGAAGCTCCTTTTGCTGGACGAGCCTACCAAGGGTATCGACAGCTTCTTTAAGGAAAAGCTGGCAACCATCCTGTGTAAATTGAAGGAACAAGGCATTACCATCGTCATGGTTTCTCACGATGTAGAGTTTTGTGCCAAGTACGCGGATATGGTATCCATGTTCTTTGACGGACAGATGCTAACCACAGATACCCCGCGTCGCTTCTTCGGAAACAATAGCTTCTATACCACCGCGGCTAACCGCATGAGTCGTCATGTATTCTCTATGGCTGTCACTGCGGAGGATGTAGTAGAACTGTGCCGGCAGAATGTGGAGGCAGAGGTATGAAAAAATCAAACATCGCGACTCTGATTGTATTCTTTCTGCTGCTCCCTGTTACTTTATTCTTAGGCAGTAAGCTACCTGGTAGAGGCTACTACATTACCGGTACCGCGATCATCATTGAACTGATGATTCCATTCTTTATGGCCTTTGAGGGCAAACGCCCTCAGGCAAGAGAGCTGGTGGTTATTGCGGTCATGTGTGCCATTGCCATTGCAGGTCGTGCGGCGATTCCAATTCCGAATTTTAAAGCGATTTTTGCAATCATTATGCTCAGCGGTATTGCTTTCGGCCCGGAAGCCGGTTTTATGGTGGGTGCGATTTCTGCCTTCGCCAGTAACTTTTTCTACGGTCAGGGTGCATATACGCCCTGGCAGATGATGGCCTACGGAGCTGGTGGTATGCTGGCCGGTTTCTGTTTTGCGAATGGCAGACTTCCAAAAAAGCCGCTTACCATGGCAGTGTTCGGTTTTCTGGCAACAATCCTCTGGGTTGGACCGCTACTGGATTGTTCGCATATTTTCCTGATGGTGAGCGTCATCAACTGGAATTCCATAATTGCAGCATTTGTTTCCGGATTCCCAGTGAACCTCAGTCAAGGAATCTGCACCGTACTGGTTATGCTGCTGTTTGGCAGACCTTTACTTGACAAGCTGGACCGGATCAAGGTTAAGTACGGCATGATGGAGGATGAAAATGGGCTTTGAAAAATGCCATCCGGCGGTGAATTTTATCTACTTCACCACCGTGATTGCCGGGATGGTCGTATTTCAGCATCCCATCTTTCTGCTGATATCCTTTGTCTGTGCTTTTATTTACAGCATCAAACGAAACGGCCTCAAAGCACTGGTGTTCAATGTCATTTTGCTTCCCTGCGTTGCAGCATATGCCTTTTATTACAGCAGCTACAATCATTTTGGCGTAACGGTGCTGCAGCAAAATATGATTGGTAACAACATGACCCTGGAAAGCCTTGTGTACGGTTTCGTTTTAGGTTTTGTAATCGCCGGTGTGCTGATTTGGTTTTCTTGTGTGTACTCCGTGTTTACCACAGACAAAGTAGTGTACCTCTTTGGCAAAGTCAGCCCCCGTCTTTCTCTATTTCTGGCAATTATTTTACGAATGGTGCCGAGAATTAAGAAGGAAGCCGAGAAAATCGACACTGCTCAGCGTGGCATTGGCCGGGGTGCCAATCAAGGCAATGTCTTTCAGCGGTTGCGTAACAGTATTCGTATTCTTTCCATGCTGATAACTTGGACGATTGAATCCCTGACGCTTGTTTCGGAATCCATGCGCAGCCGTGGAAGCTCGCTACGGGGCAGAAAGGCTTTTTCCATCTATCGCTTTGATAACCGGGACCGGGCTTATGTGGTGAGTAACTTTGCCTGCTTGACCGTGATTTTTATGGCGGTCATGCTGAAGCAAACAGATATTCTCTACGATCCCCGGATTCTTATGAACCCGATTACAACTATGTCCTACCTGTTCTATGTTGGCTATGCAGTGTTCTGCCTGATGCCTCTGGGCTTGGAACTATGGACGGAATACCGCTTCTGGAAAGCAAGAAAAGTACTGTGAGAATATGGAAAACCGGCGGTGAGACTCAAATAATCTCACCGCCGGTTGCTATACGAGAACCAACTGCAACTGATATTGTTCTATGTTTGCTGTAATAAATTCACACAAAGCCAACGCTATGAGCAAATAGTATTCTTACCTTTCTTCTTCGGATACTGCTCATCCATCATCATATCCACACGGTTTGCCATAAACGTGAGGAAGGTTTCCAAGTCTGGCTCTTTTCCATCGGGACAGATTTGTTTCCACAACGCTTGTGCACGCGGATCGGAGGATGACATACCCGCACGTATTGCTTCCATCATTTCGTGTTCCACTTCTTCAGAGGTAATGCCTTGTTCGGCAGCAATGGTTGCTATAATTCTTTTTGTCTTTTCAGTCATTTTCATATTCTCCTATGTATCTTTTTCGTCTGCAAGGTTCATTACCGTCTTTCCTTGTTTAATTGCATACTCTACCGTCTGCCAAGCACCGCCTTTTTCGTGTTCAATGTAACAGATGATCAGATTAGCCCGGTCAACCATTTCGCGGTTTCGAATTTGGATAGCAGATTTCGGATGTGCTACTGAAGCAACGTGGGAGATCTCGATGTCGGTGTAATAATCGTGAAAGTAATTCTCGTTATTAAGATACTCTGCTGTAGGATACGGCAACACCAAAACAAGGGCGCTATTATCGTCCCTGTAATTTTTTCGTACGCGAAGCACCGAGGAAGAGACGCATTGGTCAAAGTCTCCGTTTCTCCCGACCAAAAAATCCACATATTCATTTTCGTCAATAAGTTTCCGAATCTGCTTTTCCAGAAGATTCTCTACCTTTATGATATTATCCACGTATCGGTGACCAAAAAACGCTACTGAAAAAATCTTCATACACCGCTCCTTACTAAAAAGCCCACCGAACCGTTTTCGTCCGGTGGGCTATTCCAATGAATCAGCTATCTCATCATGTGTGTATAGCGGTCATTTAGAATCATTTGTAGGCTTATTTCCTGCATTTCCACTATTGTATCACATACAAACCAATATTGCAATATCTTTACAGCCTCACAACCAATAGTTTTGCCACCTGTGTGGGTTACAATATTATAAAGGCGGTGAGACTATGGACGAAAAGGATTTTGCTCTTCGGTTAGCGCAACTGCGTGAAAAGAAAAACGTATCTGCACGGGAAATGAGTTTAGCGATCGGTCAGAACCCCGGCTATATCAACAATATTGAATCAGGGAAATCTTTACCTTCCTTGATGGGTGTTTTCTATATCTGCGATTACTTAGGTGTTTCGGTAGGCGAGTTCTTCGATCTTGATACCAAAAATCCTACTAAGTTGAACGGCATTATCAGCGATCTTAAAAAGTTAGATGACCAACAACTTGATAACATTGCGAACCTTGTAAAAGGTTTAGTCAAGAAGTAAAGCATATATGCAAGAGGCTCTTAAAATGACGGTGACCTGTTTTGGTCACCGTCGTTTGATATCTTCAATAAATTTTCGTTATGTAATAATCCTTATCCAAGGCAGTGGTACATTCTAACTTGCGGAAGCCGTAAAGCTTTTTGCCGTTGGCGATGCTTGTTGTATCATTTGTTACGTCCACATCCCACCAGGAGTTGTTATAATAGACGCGGTTCCAGGTGTGGCTGGCGGCTGAGCGATCATAGGGTGTGCCATCTACAACATAGCAGGGAATGTTTTGACTACGGCAGAGGGCGGCGAAGAGATTGGAGAAATCATAGCAGACACCTTTATGGGTGCGTAGCGTTTTGCGAACATTGAAATACTGGATAAATGCGCGGTAGTCATAGTCGTAGTCGAAGTTATGGATGATCCACTGATAGATTGCCTGTACTTTTTCCTCGTCAGTTTCACAACCGGTGCAAATTTCGTCGGCAAGATCTTCCGTCTGCGTGTCCCACAGGGTTGCGCCACCATTGGAAAGATAAGGAGCTTCTGGTTTGCGGACGAAATTATATGCGAAGACTATCAAAACCAAAATGAGCGTCGCCACTGTCAGAACGCAAATTTTCGTTAGCAATTTATCCTTATGAAGTCGATTTGCAGAGGTAATGAGATACATCAGCTCGGTGACGAGCAAAAGCATCGTCATAACTGGGAGCAATCTACGGCAGCATATGAAATAGAGCAGGTTTGCGAGAATATCGAGCATCAGGACGATATAAACGATTGCCCTCAAAGCCCTTGAGCGTGTTTCTATCAGCAGAAAGAATGGGGGTAACGCCGATAGTAAATAGAATGCGGTCAAGGTTTGTGAGAGGACGAGAAAGTCCTTAAGGTATAAACCCAGCAGCAGGTTGTATGTAATTGTGATAGCAAAGAAAATGATTCTTGATTTCGTGATCTTCATTTCAAATCTCCTTAATGTAAGAAATCCTTGAAACGAAGAAGTGGTCGTACAGAGGAACGCTCTGTACGACCACAAACAAAGACTTAATCTAAATCATTTAAGAAAACAACAAACCCGAACGTTTCGCCAATCGGCAAAAGGTTCGGGTTTGAATGTTTTGGTACGCCGAAAGGGACTCGATCAATCAAGGTTTCGCTCGGTCAAGCCCTCGCGAGTGGCGCTCGTCCGCGCCACATTTTATTTTTCGAGTCCTTTGTTGAATAAAATAACAAACCCGAACGTTTCACCGATTGGTAAAAGGTTCGGGTTTGAATGTTTTGGTACACCGGAAGGGACTCGAACCCCCAACCCTCGGAACCGGAATCCGATGCTCTATCCATTGAGCCACCGGTGCATCGACCAAGACATTATACCAGCGAAACCGTATTTTGTAAAGAGGAGAAATGAGAAATTTTGTCATATACTCCCGGGAATTTAGCCATAGTTTTTATATGTGAACCTATCTATTGTCATATCCATGTAAACATGATATCATATACACAAATTCACGAAGGAGGAACGAATATGGAACAAATCACGATATTAAGAGGGCCGGATCGGGTGCGCAAGCGTCCGGCGGTGGTTTTTGGCAGCGCAGATGGCATGGGTGCGCAAAATGCCGTGTCCATGCTGTTGAATTTGTTTGCCATCGAAGCCCAGCTGGGATATTGTAAGCATATTTCTGTGACCCAGGATGGGGATTGCTTTGAAATTAGCGGCCAAGGTCGGGGAATCTATCTGGGTGATAAAAAACGCTGGCATGATATTTTCTGCGAAATATATTGTGGGCCGATGACCCTGCCGGAGGATCAGAGGAATCTTTCTCCCTTGGAAGATCCCCATCATCATGCGTTGTTTGTGGAGGGGGAGACGGAGCATCTGGAACTTTGTTCCGTGCAGTACGTGAGCCGGTATATGCAAGTGGTTTCCGTAATCGATCATAAACAAACTACCCTCCGGTTTGAAAAAGGCTATTCCGTTGGAGAAGAGCGTGTTACTACAGAAGCGCCGGATGGCACTACATTCCGTTTTGCTTTAGATCCCGAGGTGTTTTCCTGTACAGAAGTCCCGGCGTCGTATTTCCGGGATGCGCTTGACACGTTGGCAAACCAAGTGCCGGGTCTCATTTGTGAATATCGAAATATCCATGACTAAGAAGGAAGACAGAATGCTCACACCAATGCCCAAACAGGACTTTGACCAATTTTACGCGATTCTGACGGACAGTTTTCCACCGGACGAACTGCGCAGCAGGGAAGAGCACGAAGCCTTGTTGGATCGACCGGATTATGTTGTGTTTGCCCATTACGATCAGGGAAAAATGATAGCATTTCTCACGGTATGGGAAATGGGAGAATGGGCATTCGTGGAGCATTTCGCGGTCAGCCCAAGTCATAGAAATCACGGCTTGGGAGCAACACTTCTTCGTCAATTACAGGTTATGTGCAATAAACCGCTGTGTCTGGAAGCGGAGTTGCCGGAAACAGAGCTTGCCCAAAGACGGCTGGCATTCTATGAACGCAACGGATTTTTTATAAACCGGTTTCCCTACATGCAGCCTGCTTTGGAATCCCACAAACAGCCGGTTCCACTGTATCTGCTCACTACGGAAAACCCCCTGGATGCGCAGGAATTTGAGACCGTAAAAAACCGGATCTATAATATTGTATATCCCGGAAAGGTGATTTAAAACGGCTGATGCAATCGCACCAGCCGTTTCGTTTAATCTATGGCTGCGCCGGTTTGACGGAGCAGGTCTTGTAATCTGAAAATATCCAGGGTATGGGCATTGGTGTTGGTTTGCTTTGCGACAGCAGCTGCCAAACCTGCAGCCTGACCCAGGGTGGCGCAGATGGGCATGATGCGGATGGATGCCTGGGCTTCATGGGTGGCAGAAATGCACCGCCCGCCTACCAGCAAATTGTCAAATTCCACAGGCAGCAGACTACGGTATGGGATGGTGTAGTATTCACCGGGAGCAAAATAATAATGGCTTGTGCCGCTGCCCTCCGGATTGTGAATGTCCACATCGTAATTGCCCAGCGCAATAGAATCCGGAAATTTGGTGCAGTTTTTCAATTCCTCCACAGTCAGAATATGTACACCCTTTAATTTCCGGCTTTCACGGACACCGATAGAGGAGGCAATGGATACGATTTGGGCATTCTGGAAGATAGGCTCACCGGTGGCTTTTAAAAGCTCCATCATTTCCCAGATCTGCCGTCTTGCCATGACCTCTGCTTGGCTGAGCTGGAAAGGATCAGTGGGATCTAGTTTGACGATCCGGGTGGTGTTGAAATGGGCAATGCCGTCACCCAGCGCCTTGCCCCGGAACCACAGCACATTCTCACGGGGATTGGTGATCTTTCCCTGTTCCTTCCACTGATTGAAGGCTTCGTTGACGATGGCATTCAGCGGCTTCTTGTCATCGGCCAATCTTCCTAGATTGGCCATACGGAAGCAGGTGGTCATGGGCTGACACAGACCGTCAGATTCTCTACCCAGCTGGTAATCGCAACCGGCAAATGCCATTAGATCTCCGTCACCGGTGGCATCAATAAAGAAATCTGCAGCAAAATCCATCTGACCTGCCTTAGTTGCTACACTGACGGATTGAATACGGCGATCCTGGGTGGTAACGGCAAACAGCGTGCTGTGGTATAAGACCGTGACACCGGCTTCCTCGACCATATCATCCAATACGAATTTCATGGCCTCCGGAGAAAAGTCTATGGGTGTGGCAACGGGAGTATACTTGGCAACACGATGGCACATTTCCGTGAAAATACCGGCAGACAGCCATTTACGCACACCGTCCTCCGGGTCTGTCCAGAAGCGCATAAAGGGGTATACCAGATTCATGCTGATAGCACCGCCCAGGCTGCCGCCTTGCTCGATCAGCAATACTTGCAAGCCCTGACGGGCAGCGCTGACAGCGGCGGCAACACCGGTAAGTCCGCCACCGGCTACGATCAAATCAAACTTTCTCATAAGTTCCTCCAGGGTAAAAAACATGTAATTTATCCATATTATATCGTATTATGCGAAAATAATCCATAGTTTACAGGCATAAAATATTGCACAAAAGTCAGATGTTTGCCATAGATACCTGTAAATATTACTTGCAGCCTTGTGTAAGCTGTGTTATGATGAAAAGGCACAGGAGGTATGGCTATGAAGAAAATTTTAAGAATTGCCGCATTGGTATTGGCTGTGACCCTGCTGACCGGATGCGATGGCACATCGGAAAAGCAAACAGGTACAGGCAAGGTGATCCACGTGACCAATGAGACCTTTGAAGAATTGGTGCTGGATTCTGAAAAAACAGTTCTTTTGGACTTCTGGGCGACCTGGTGCGGCCCTTGTCAGCAGATCGCACCCATTCTGGAGGAAATTGCCCAGGAGCGAAGCGACGTGGTGATTTGTAAGATCAATGTGGACGAAGAGCCGGAACTGGCTGCGCAATTCGGTGTTACCGGTATTCCCATGCTGGTGGTCATGGAAGACGGACAGATCATCAATGAAGCTGTTGGAGCAAGACCCAAGGCAGAAATCGAAAAGCTGCTCCCTTAAAACGAAATTCCCAACGATTGAATCGTTGGGAATTTTTCTTATTTACCCTTCAAAATGCGCTTTCTTGCAATGTTGATAGGGCCTTCGTTCATGTGATTGATCCAGCTCAGACTCTTGCCACAGCCGTAGGCTACGCAAGCCTCGGGATCGTCAGCCACACTACAAGGAATGCCGGTACGCTCCTGCAGCAGCTTATCCATACCCCAGATCTGGCTGGCGCCGCCGGTGAGGGTAATGCCATTGGTAGCAATATCCGCTACCAGTTCCGGAGAGGTATCTTCCAAAACAGCCAGCACCTCGTCAGTGATCTGTCTTGCCATACGGCTCAGCACCTGGTAGATCTCAGATGCATACAGTTCCACTTCCTGGGGCGTGCCGTTTTTGGCATCCCGACCTTTGACGGTCATGGACATATCGTCATCCCGAGGGAACACAGAACCGATACGGATCTTAATATCCTCCGCAGTATTCTGACCAATGACCACGCTGTGCTTGCGACGGACATACCGTGCAATGGCATCGTCGAAGGCAAGACCTGCGACCTTGATAGAGGAGGAGACGGATACGTCGTTCATGGTGAGAACTGCGATATCCGTAGTGCCGCCGCCAATATCCACAACCATGTGACCGTTCGGGCCACGCAGATCCATATTAGCACCCAAAGCCGCTGCCAGAGGCTCTTCGATCAGATAAACACGACGAGCGCCGCTTTCTACCACCGCATTGATCACAGTGCGCTCTTCAACCTCCGTAACACCGCTGGGAACGCAGACAATGACTCTAGGCTTGGGAGCGAAGAATTTTGACGTGCCAACAGACTTAAACAAAAGCTGCAGCATTTTTACGGTCATTTCGTGGTCAGAGATGACACCGTCACGCAGAGGGTGCATAGCCACCACATTGCCGGGAGTTCTGCCCAGCATATTCTTAGCGGCAGTACCTACCTGCAGGATCTTGCCGGTGTTCTTGTCCACGGCAACCACAGAGGGCTCACGCACCACAACACCTTGATTTTCTGCATAGATCAGAATATTGGAGGTACCCAGATCGATACCCAGATCGTTAGAAAACAGTTGCATAATTATCTTCCTTTATGTTCCGTAGCCGCAATTGCGGCACAATATACTTCTTTTGCCCCGGCGGTCATGAGCATACGGGCGCATTCCGATGCGGTAGCACCAGTGGTAATGATATCATCCAGCAATAAGATCCGCTTGCTCACTAAACTAGGGGACTTGCGCAGCTTGTACGCACCTAACACATTGGCTCGCCGTTCGGAAACATCCTTCAATAGTGATTGTGGCTGTACATGTCGGTGCTTCTTTAAAGTTGCCACACAGGGTTGCCCCAGCTCCCGACACACGGCCTTGCATAACAGCTTGCATTGATCGTAACCACGCTCTCTGCGCCGCCTGGCGCTAATGGGCGCCCAGGTAACCAGATCGAAATCCGTCCAACCCTTGTGCAGCAGATGCATAGCCAGCAATCGACCATAGGCATCCGCATGGCTGCGCACATTGTAAAATTTAAACTGATGGAGACTATTGCGGACATTATCCTTATAATACCACATTGCAGTCCACTGTGCAATAAAAGAAATTTTCTTTTTTGTAGAAACGTACTCTTCTTGATCCATGCGGCAGTTGTGGCATAGATCCGTTTCCTCTTTGGAAAGTACTCGACCGCAAAGAATGCACTTAGGTGGATAAATGGTCCGCAGAAATCGCTCAAAGATCCTCATGATTCTGTAGCCGTAGCTTCAAGCCCGTATACCGGCGATTCACCTTGGCATTCTGGGTCATAATCGCTATGGTCTCCGTCCTTCCTACAATGATGAGCAGCTCTCGGGCACGGGTAATGGCTGTATAGAGAATGCTGCGGCTGAGCAGGTAAGGAGAGCCGTTCCATGCGGATAAGACCACGGCTCTGTATTCGCTGCCCTGGCTTTTGTGGACGGTCATGGCATAGGCCAGTTCCAATTCATTCAGCTGGGTGAAATCGTAATCCACCTCCCGATCGTCAAAACGAACGGTGAGGGTCTCCATGTCATTGTCGATGGCCAGGATCGTACCAACGTCTCCGTTGAAAACACCGGCGCCGACCATAGAGCCGTCAGATTTCTTCCAGAGAATATCATAGTTGTTCCGGATCTGCATGACCCGATCTCCCTCACGGAAACAGGTCTCTCCATATTTTCGTTCCTTCTTGCCGGGTGTCAGAGGATTCAAGCTGTCCTGTAGCATCTTGTTCAGATGCACAGTACCGGCTTCACCTTTTTTGGTAGGGGAGAGGACTTGGATATCTCCGGGCTGAATGCCCATGTTTTTCGGCAATCGAGTGGCACAAAGTCCCACGATGGTTTGCGCCACAGCCAACTCAGAATTAGCCTTCAGGAAGAAGAAATCGTTCTTCACATTGTTCAGTTCCGGCAATTCGCCATGATTGACCCGGTGGGCATTCATAACGATCAAGCTTTCCTGTGCTTGCCGGAAAATCTCCGTCAGCCGCACCGAGGGCAATCGACCACTGCGCAACATATCGCTGAAGGGGAAACCAGGACCTACCGGCGGCAGCTGATCCGGGTCGCCCACTAAAATCAGCCTTGCCCTGGGAGGAATTGCCAGCATTAAACTGTATAACAGCTGAATATCCACCATGGACATCTCATCCACGATCACCGCATTGGTTTTCAAGGGATTGGCATCGTCCTTGGCGAAAAATAACTGTCCTGTGTGGGGATCAATACCGGCCTCCAAAAGTCTGTGAATGGTGGAGGCATCTCTGCCGGTTACTTCTGTCATCCGCTTGGCGGCACGACCTGTGGGGGCTGCTAACAGGCATTTGATACCCAGTTGATCATACAAAGAAAGAATGCCATTCACAATGGTGGTTTTACCGGTGCCCGGACCACCTGTGACCACCAGCAATCCGGAGGTTGCGGCCTCTCGAAGTGCCTGCGCCTGTTGCTCGGAATAGGCAATACCGCCTTCACGAGCGGCAATAGACAGCTTCTTTTCCAGCTGTCCGGGAACAGGGAATACGGTCTCTGCAAATTCCATGAGACGTCGGGTGCAGTATTGCTCAGCAGTATATAACTGCGGCAGATAGATGGTAGAAATACCTGCGAGTGTATCTTCCTTAATTTGCTCTGTGTCTAACAGCCGATTCAGCCCGTGCCATACAGCCTGTTCTGTGATCTGCAGTAACTGGGCGGTAATGGCTACCAGCTTGTCCTTGGGCAGGAAGCTGTGACCGGCGGTGAGATTGTAACGCAATTCGAAGAGAATGCCTGCATCCACACGACGGGGATCTTCTCCGTCCACACCCAGATCAATGGCAAATTTATCCACAGCCCCAAAGGGTGCTTCCAAACCTTCGTCCATCAATAAATAGGGATCGTCATATAGTAGATCCACCGCGCTCTCGCCGTAACGCTTATAGGTTTTTACGGCCAGTTCCGCAGGCAGATGATGCATAGAAAAGAATTCCATCAAATGACGCATACCAAATTGCAGACGGAATTCCTCGCCTATGGCCTGTGCCTTGGCATCGGAAATGCCGGTGATCTCTGCCAGCCGTTCCGGCTCTCGCTCGATAACGGTCAAGGTCTCGTCACCAAATCGATTGACGATCCTTGCGGCGATCTTAGGACCAATGCCCTTAATGGCACGGCTGGATAAGTATTGTAAAATTTCGTTGGTGGTCTGGGGCATCAAGCGCTCTAAGAATTCAGCTTCAAATTGCTTGCCGTAATTGGCATGGGTACTCCATTTGCCGGTGACCATCAAACGTTCGCCCACAGCGGGCAGGGGAATGGTGCCAACCACCGTGGCGGTCTGTCCATCGGTGCAGCTGAGCCGTAAAACCGTATAACCGTTGTCGTAATTCTGATAGATCACACCGCTGACAGTGCCTTGCAGAATCTCCATTTCCATAGGATACAAGCCCATTCCCTCCAATCGTTCTTTGTCATAATTATACATGATAATTGTACAATATTTTTACCTAAAAGCAACACCCATTTTACCTAAAAAACCATTTCTTTTCAAAATAAAATGGAATAGAAAAAGAAATCCTTGTTTTCGCTAAAGAAATTGTTAAAAATTTCAAATATTGCCTCTTGCAAGTTACGGAAATTGGGGTATAATGTTAAATGGTATAATTTGTATCGAAAAGCGAGGTTTGTAACATGAAGAATCTCAATCTGCTGGTTTGGATGACTCAGTTGGGATTGTCTGTAGCCTTGCCGCTTGCTGGTTTTGTATGGTTAGGGCTGTGGCTGAAAAATAGCTGCGGCTGGGGTCTTTGGAGTTTGATCGTCTGTATTTTTCTGGGACTTTTGTTTGCGGTGGATGGCCTGCGCCATAGTTTGCAGATCATGAATCGTATGGCAAAGGAAGATCCCCGGGAAACACCCGGCGTAAGCTTTAATGACCACGAATAAATCGGAGGAATCTATGGAATCCCGAAAAATCGTATTTAAGGAAACAGCGATCATGGGCATTGGTATGCTCCTGTGCGTAGGTGTGATGCTGGGTCTGTATGCGGCACTGGGCTATTGGAATCGCCCCATTTGGTTGGGCGGTATCCTGGGCGGTGTGCTGGCTGTTTTGAATTTTTTTCTGATGGCTGTGGGTACTTCTCTGGCAGCAGATAAAGCCGAGGCACAGGATGTGAAGGGTGGCAAATCCCTTTTGCAGATGTCCATGGGCATTCGTTATCTGGTGCTGATCGTTGTACTGTTTGTTTTAATTAAAAGCGGCCTGTGTGAGGTGTTGCCTACGGTTTTGCCTTTGGCATTTATCCGTCCCATCCTCACTTTTGGTGAGTTTTTCCGAAAGACAGGTGATGAAAAAGCATGAATGTAAATGTAACCGGTCCTTTTATATACTTTGAAATATGGGGTATCCGCATTACCCAAACGGCACTGTCCGTCTTGCTCGTAACGGTGCTGCTATGTGTTGCTGGTGTGATGCTGGGTAGAAACCTGCAGAAGCGCCCGGGTAAACTACAGGTACTCACCGAGAAGGGTGTTATGATGCTCCATAATATGGTCTGCGATACCATGGGCGCCCACAATGCCGGTTGGACACCCTATATCGGCACCATTTTCCTGTCCTCTATCTGCGGTTCGCTGATCGGCCTGACAGGCTTCCTGCGATCCTCTACTGCAGATTTGAGTGTCCCTCTGACCTGGGGCATTATGACCTCGGTGATCATTTGGTATCAATCCATTAAGCGCAATGGCTTGGCAGGCTGGCTCAAGGGTTTTACAGAACCTGTGGTGGTCATGACCCCCATGAATCTGATCTCAGAGGTAGCTCAGCCTATTTCCATGGCATTCCGTCATTTTGGTAACGTAGCCGGCGGCGGTGTGATTACCAGCATTCTGTACACAGCATTGGGTATGGCATCTGCGGCATTGCTTCGTTTGCTGTCGGGCACTATTGTGATTCCTTGCGTGGTAATGGCAGTTGCGATTGCGCTGCTGCTGTGGGGCTGTAAAGCCCATAAGACAGGCCGTAAGATCGTAGGTATCGTATTTGCGGTGCTTGCGGTACTGGGTATTCTGGAAAATCTGGGTATCCTGGCCGACGTTCCTATTTTGCAGTTTGGCATCCCTGGGGTGCTGAGCATATACTTTGACCTTTTCTCCGGTTTCGTTCAGGCGTTTGTGTTCAGCTTGCTGAGCATGGTATACATTGCCGGTGCCTGCCCGCCCCCGGAGGAATCAGAAAACAAATAAAATTTTTTGGAGGAATTTATTATGGAACAAGCGATCATTAAAGCTGCATGCGCTATTGGCGCAGGTTTGTGCATGGGTATCGGTGCTATCGGCCCCGCTATCGGTGAAGGTAATGCAGTTGGTAAGGCTCTGGAGGGCATGGCACGTCAGCCCGAGGCAGCCGGTAACCTGCGTACCAACATGATTCTGGGTTGTGCGATTACTGAGACCACCGGTATTTACGCTCTGCTGATCTCCTTCCTGATCCTGTTTGCCCTGTAATTACCTTTTTCCATTAGGAAAGGAGCAAAGCAATGTTTGAAGACCTGTTGGGAGTAAATCTCTTTACTGCCATATTTACCCTGGCCAACACGGTTGCTCTGTTTTTGGTACTGAAGAAGTTTTTGTTTAAGCCTGTGATGAAGGTTATCACCGATCGCCAGAAGGAGATCGACGATTCCCTGGCAGAGGCAGAACAAGCCAAGCAGGATGCCCAGGTTATGCGCCAGGAGTATGAACAAAAGCTCTCCGATGCCACCCAGACCGGCGAACGCATTGTCAAAGAGGCTGTGGCTCGTGGTCAAAGTCGGGAAGAGGAGATCATCCGCCAAGCCAACCGAGAGGCGGAAGCCATTCGGGAAAAGGCGGCTGAGGATGTTCAGCGTGAGAAGCGCAAGGCTGTCAACGATGCCAAGAATGAGATCTCTGGAATTGCTCTTGCCATTGCCGGTAAGGTGGTGGGTCGTGAGTTGAACGAACAGGATCAGTCTGATCTGGTGGACAGCTTCATCGACCAATTGGGTGAGCAAGCATGAGTCGGGTAGCGGAAGTATACGCACAGGGTCTGTATGCCCTGGCGGTGGAAGAAGATCTGTGTAAGCCCATTCTGGACGAAATGGCTGTGCTGCAGAATGCATTTTCCCAGGAGCCTATGTTTCTGCGCTTGCTCTCTGCGCCTAACGTATCCATGCAGGAACGTTGCCAGATCCTGGATGACAGCTTCCATGGCAAGGTGCAGCCTTATCTGTTGAATTTCTTGAAAATTCTCACAGAGAAGCGATATATCCGGTACTTTCCGGATTGCTGTGCTGCCTATAAGGAGCAGTATAATGCTGATCATGGTATTGTGCCTGTTCGTGCGGTTACGGCAGTGCCCTTGACCCAGGCGCAGACTCAAAAGCTGCGTGAAAAATTAGAGAAGCTCACCGGTAAGACCGTGGAGCTGGAGAACCGGGTAGACCCGGAATGTCTGGGCGGTGTCCGTCTGGACTATAACGGCATGCGCGTGGATGGTACGGTGCAAAACCGTCTGGATTCCATCCGTGGGCTGTTACGAAATATGGTAATATGAGGGTAAGAATATGGAATTAAGACCCGAAGACATCACAAAAATCATCCGTAGTCAGATCAAAAATTACGAGAATAAGCTGGAAGTCAGTGAAACCGGTATCGTTATCCTGGTGGGTGACGGCATCGCCAAGGCATCCGGTCTGGATCAGTGCATGGCAGGCGAGTTGGTGGAGTTCCCCAACGGTGCATACGGCATGGCACAGAATCTGGAAGAGGATACGGTTTCTATCGTTATTTTGGGTTCTGACAACGGAATTAAAGAAGGCGATACCGTTAAGCGTACCGGCAAGGTGGTTTCTGTCCCTGTAGGACAGGGCTTGATCGGTCGCGTGGTAAATGCCTTGGGCGAGCCTATTGACGGCAAAGGCCCTATTGAGGCGGAGGATTACCGTCCCATTGAAATGCCTGCGCCCGGTATCATTGACCGTGAGCCGGTTAACGTACCTTTGCAGACCGGTATCAAGGCCATCGACTCTATGATCCCCATCGGCAGAGGTCAGCGTGAGCTGATCATCGGTGACCGCCAGACCGGTAAGACCACCATTGCAACCGATACCATTCTGAACCAGAAGGGTAAGGATGTGATCTGTATCTATGTGGCCATCGGTCAAAAGCGTTCTACCGTGGCACAGATCGTAAACAATCTGACCATGGGTGGCGCAATGGATTATACCATCGTGGTATCCGCTACCGCATCCGAGCTTGCACCTATGCAGTACATTGCCCCTTATTCCGGCTGTTCCATGGGTGAATATTTCATGCGCCAGGGCAAGGACGTGCTGGTGATCTATGACGATCTGAGTAAGCATGCTGTGGCATACCGTGCCATTTCCTTGCTGATCCGTCGTCCTCCCGGACGTGAAGCCTACCCCGGTGACGTTTTCTACCTGCACTCCCGTTTGCTGGAGCGTGCAGCCCATCTGTCTGAAGCCAATGGCGGTGGCAGCTTGACCGCACTGCCCATTATCGAGACGCAGGCCGGTGACGTTTCTGCATACATTCCCACAAACGTGATCTCCATCACCGATGGCCAGATCTTCCTGGAAAGCGAATTGTTTAATGCCGGTATTATGCCTGCAGTAAACCCCGGTATTTCCGTGTCCCGTGTTGGCGGTAATGCCCAGATCAAGGCTATGAAGAAGGTTTCCGGTTCTTTGAAGCTGTTGTATTCTCAGTACCGAGAGCTGCAGAGCTTCTCCCAGTTCGGTTCTGATCTGGATGCGGACACTAAGGCAAGACTTGCCCAGGGCGCCCGTATCGTGGAAGTGCTGAAGCAGAAGAACAATGCCCCTGTAGAGGTTGCAAACCAGGTTTGTATTATCTATGCGGTGGTCAATGACTATCTGAAGAATGTTCCTGTGGAACGAATCGCAGAGTTTGAACAGCGCTTGTCTGAGTTTATGGCCAACAGCCAGTATAATGCTGTGTTGGAGACCATTCGCAGCACCGGCAAGCTGGAGGCGGATACAGAGGTTCAGCTGAAGTGTGCGCTGGAGGAACTGCTCAGCGAGTTCCAACCTGAGATTTAAGGGAGGAGGCTGACCATGGCAGGTGTTTCCTCCAAGGAGATCAAAAATCGCATTCGAAGCATGGAATCCACCAAGCAAATCACCAAGGCCATGGAGATGGTGGCAGCTTCCAAGCTTCGCAAAGCCCAAAGTCAGGTCCAGCGTTCCAGACCCTATTTCGAGATCCTGTACAGTACCATCAATGAAATTGTGGCATCTAATTCAGATTTCTCCTCGGAATACCTGGTGCAAAGACCTGTGAAAAAGCGTTGTTATGTGGTCATTGCCGGCGACAGAGGCTTGGCAGGTGGCTATAACAGCAATGTATTTAAAATGGTTATGAACCAAATCACTCCGGAAGATGTAGTCGTGCCTGTGGGCAAGAAGGCTCTGGATTTCTTCCGCACAAAGGGCTATACCTGCTTGACGCTCAACTATGCCGAAGCAGAGAAAGTCTCTGTGGGTGATTGCTTCAGCCTTGCCAAAAACCTGTGTAAGCAGTATATGGCAGGTGCTTATGACGAACTGACCGTAGCTTATACGGATTTTGTGTCCGTTCTGTCTCAAGTTCCCAATCAGCGTCGGCTGTTGCCTTTGGTTCCGGAGCAGACCCTGCCTGGTGTTGGCTCTGATATTCTCTATGAACCCGATTGCCAGGCAGTATTTGGCGCTATCGTACCGGAATATCTGGGCGGTGTGCTCTATGGTGCATTGTGCGAAAGCCGTGCTTCTGAGCAGGCTGCACGTCGTGGCGCTATGGATTCTGCAACCCAAAATGCAGAGGAAATGATCGCCGATTTGAGCCTGCAGTATAACCGCGCAAGACAGGCGGCCATTACCCAGGAGATCACGGAGATCGTTGCCGGATCTGAACAATAAACTATCGTAGGGCGGGGGCTTGCTCCTGCCGCATAAGGAGTTGAATTCCAATGTCCAATTCGAAAGGAACAGTGATCCAGGTTGTGGGTCCTGTTTTGGATATACGGTTTTCTGAGGAAAACCTGCCGGCATTGCTCAATGCCATCGAAGTGCCTAATGGTGACCAGGTTATCGTAGCAGAGGTAGCACAGCACATTGGTGACAATGTGGTGCGCTGCATCGCTATGAGCTCCACCGACGGCCTTTGCAGAGGTGTAGAAGCTACAGATACCGGTGCGCCCATTTCTGTGCCTGTAGGCGAGAACTGCCTTGGCAGAGTATTCAATCTGCTGGGACAGCCCATCGACGAGGCCGGTGAGGTGACTACCGAAGAAAAGTGGCCTATCCACCGTGCCGCTCCTTCCTATGAGGAGCAGGAATCCACCACAGAGATCCTGGAGACCGGTATTAAGGTCGTTGACTTGATTTGCCCCTATGCCAAGGGTGGTAAGATCGGCCTGTTTGGCGGCGCGGGTGTTGGTAAGACCGTGCTGATCATGGAGCTGATCAATAATGTGGCTAAGGCACAGGGCGGTATCTCCGTCTTTACCGGTGTTGGCGAGCGTACCCGTGAGGGTAACGACCTGTACCGTGAAATGACCGAGTCCGGTGTTATTAAGAAGACCGCCATGGTCTACGGCCAGATGAACGAGCCTCCCGGAGCTCGTATGCGTGTTGGCTTGTCCGGTCTGACAATGGCTGAGTATTTCCGTGATGTGAAGCACCAGGACGTGCTGCTGTTTATTGACAATATTTTC
>JAFYVL010000058.1 GCA_017549125.1 Oscillospiraceae bacterium
AACTGGAGTGGCGCCGCTGACGCTGCGCCACTCCGCTTAAAACTTAATATCGCCTACACAGGGGGCTTTTTGTGCTGTCCGCACAAACTGGGGCAGTTCAACAACCAGGGGGCGCATTTTTATACTGCTTTCTTCTTTTTGCCCTTCACTGCCAGCACTATGCCCACAGCAGCTGCTGCAAGCAGCACCCCGCCGCCAGCAAGGATATAGGGAAGCATTTTATTGCCCTCGGGTTCTTCTTTAACAGCATAAGGATCGATGCCACGATCCGTCAGCTTGCACTTTTTCAGTTCTCTGTACAAATCCTTCTGGTCAAAGACAAATCCCCAGATACCATGTCCTTCGCCTTCCAGCGCTGTATACCGCACTTTTGTGCCACCTACCGCTTCAATAGCTGCCACCATTTCCTCAGAACCGGATACGGGAACTGTAGCATCTGCTGTGCCATGGTACACAAACATAGGGGTATCCTTTAAAATTTCTGCCTTAGAGGGGTCACCTGCGCCACAGACGGCTACACCTGCCGCAAACACCTCATTATGGCGGATCATGGCATCCCAGACGCCATAGCCACCCATGGAAATACCGGCAGCATATACACAGTCTCTATCTACAGAATACTCCTGCATGATCTGCTCCACCAATGCCATGGCCGCAATCATCTTATCGGATTCGGGAACCTCTTCGGTACTATAGGAGCCATCTGACCAGGGCGTATCCACCCATTGCTTATTATGAGAACACTGGGGTACCAAGATAATCGCCTTCGGCATATTATCCGCAATCTGCTGGACACAGTTGTCCAGCTGGCGCTCATTCTCATGACCACGCTCTCCGGCACCATGGAAAAATACCACCAATGGGAATCGGTATTTTTCGTCATAGTCATCCGGCAATATCAATCGGTAAGGAATGGTCTCGCCAGTTTCCTCATGTTCATAATAATCGCCATGGGAGTTTTTTACATCCACAGCATGGGCTCGTGGAATATTGCAGAGCGCAGCCGCAAGGGCTAAAACAGTTGCACACAATTTTTTCATATTCATCCTCCTATATCATAACCGATTAAAATGACGACACCACTTATGGGCATTCTTAAAAATCAGCAGTAAACTGTTGGCTTTTAAGAGTGTCCATAAGAGGCGGCAGGCAAGCTGCCGCCTCTTATATCTTTTTACTTACCGCTGATCTGTGTAGCCATGCCAAGCGCCATCAGAATCCGCTGGGACACAAAAGAACCCACGCCTCTAATCTGCTTTGCCTCATTCCAATACAAGGAAATATTGGCGATCTCACAGCTTGCGTCGCTCCACTCGCCACGGACATAGATAAAGGAAATATCCGTGGTAGGATTGCCCTGTGCCTTTGTGATCGCAGTCAAATCAAAGGTCACACGAATATAGCCATTATCCAGCTTCTCGGTGATTGTCCCGGGAACATCACAGCCTTCCTTGGTCAGATCGAAATAGCCGTAGTAGTTCTCCCAGTTGGGCATCAGCGCAATTGCCAGATTACTACCGGACTCGATCTTATACTCCAGGCTCAAGGTTGTCAGACCGTTGGTGTTGTCCAGCTCAATGATAGTGTCCTGTCTAGGCACCAAGGATACGCCCTCTACTACCTTATTGGGTGCATCTGCAGCAGCTGCAGTGCAGGTAACATTACGGATCGTACCGGCAGCAGTATTGCTGCCGCCCATGTACAGCATACCAACGATATCAGGACCATTGGTTTCACCGAAGGTATTATTGACACGGTCCAACAGTGCTACGTTCATAGCCACACGAATATAGCCATCAGAGAGAACCTCACAGGTGATACCGTTATAATTATCGATAGCACCATTGTCGCCAAAGCTGTAGTAACCATAGTACTTCATCCAATCGGGGCTCAAAGCACAAATGGACAACTCGCCGCCATTGGTGATCTTGTACTCAAAGGTAATCGCCGCATACTTGCCATCTTCCACATCGACCTGCAGGTCTGCACCCATTTCATAGGTGACAGCAGGCTCGGTAGGTTCTGTTTCAGGCTCGCTGGGTTCGGTAGGCTTAGAAGGCTCAGTAGGCTCTTCGCTACCTGCCGCAATCCAGGAGATATTGCGGATCAAACCGGTTGCATTGGTGTATGTATCACGAATATACAATCTGACAATGGCAGTCGTGGGATGACCACCCATCTTTGTGATGGATGTCAAGTCAAAGATTACACGAATATAGCCATCATCCAGCTTTTCGCTGGTTGTACCGAGAACATCACAGCCATCCTTGGTCAGGTCAAAGTAGCCATAATAGTTTTCCCAATCGGACATCAGTGCAACTGCCAACTTCTCACCGGATTCGATCTTATACTCCACACACAAAGATGCCAGCTCGTCTGTGTTATCCAGTTCGATGATAGTAGTCTGACCAGCTACAAAGCTTTCCTCCTCTACGGGCTCGGTAGGCTCGGTAGGCTCAGAAGGCTCAGTAGGCTCACTGGGCTCGGTGGGTTCTTCCACACCGTCATCAACGATCCAGGAAATGTTTTCGATCACACCGGTTGCATCTGTCCATTCGCCACGGATATACAGCATAGTAATATCCGTAGTGGGATTGCCAGAAACCTTAGTCAATACATCCATGTGGAAGGTTACACGCATATAACCATTATCCAACTGTTCAGTGGTTGTACCGGGAACATCGCAGCCATCCTTGGTCAGGTCGAAGTAACCGTAGTAGTTCTCCCAGTTGGGCATCAGAGCAACTGCCAGCTTCTCACCGGAATCAAACTTATAATCAAAGCTCAAGGAGTCCAGCTTCTGGGTATTTTCCAGATAGATGGTCATATCATTACCGGCAGTAAATGCATGACTCTCCGGCACAACAGGATCGGTAGGATCTGTGGGATCCTCAGGATCTTCCGTACCGGTATCGGCACTCCAGGAAATGTTCTTGATGATACCGGTTGCATCTGTCCATTCGCCACGGATATAAATCATGGTGATAACCGTGGTAGGATCGCCGTTCATCTTTGTTACGGTTGTCAAATCCACCGTCACACGAATATAGCCATCGTCCAGTTTTTCGGTATTGACACCCTCAACATCACAGCCATCCTCGGTCAAATCAAAGTAACCGAAGCTGCTGTACCAATCGGGCAACAAGGCAAATGCCAACTTTTCACCGGAAGAGATTTTGTAGTCGAACGTTACCGCAACCAGCTTATTGGTATTGGTCAAGTCAATGTTCAAATCCTGACCTGCATAGAATGCATACTCTGTAGGCACAGAAGGAACGCTGGGATCTACAGGCTGATTCGGCTTGTGACTGCCATCATCTACGGTCCAGGTAATATTTTCGATCACACCGCTGACATCAGAATACTCGCCACGAATATAGAGCATGGTGATGGCATTGCTGGGATTACCTGTCTTCCGTGCGATCGTATTCAGGTCGAAGATCAAGCGCAGATAGCCATCCTTCAACACACGCAGGGTAACACCCTCTAACTCGCAGCCTTCTCTGGTAATGTCAAAATAACCGTAGTAGCTTTCCCAGTTGGGCATCAACGCAATGGCGAACTTTTCACCGGATTTGATCTTGTAATCAAAGCTCAAGGTTGCCAATTTATCCGTATTGCCCAGATCAATGGTCACATCCTTACCGGCAGTAAAGTTCACCTTCTGACCGACGGGCTTCGGTGTATCAATAGCAACCAGCGCTGTTTCTACATTGGCCTTCCAACTCAGATTATCCACATAAACTGTATAGCCAGCAGGAATAATCAAAGTCCAGCGCAGGACACCCTTGGAACTGGCGCTCTGGAAGAAGGTAATATCAGAACCATGGAGTTCACCATAGTACCAGCCATCGCTGCCCTTCTTGGTGAATACAAACTTTAGCTCCCGGCTACCTTGCCAGTTACTGCTTGTTACCTGCAAGCCTGCCTCAGGTGCCTGATTGCCAAAGTAGAACCACGCACCCATAGTGCCCTTGGTCATATTGGGGATTGCAGAAATTTCACCGTTTTCAGCGGCTGCCTGGGTGTTCCAAGTGAATCGTCCCTGGCTACCGGAAGGTGCAGTCACTTTCAGAGAGCGAACCGAATTGCCACCCTGCAGATGAGAGGTTACATAGGAGTAATCCACATTGCAGTAGAAGCTTCCCACATCCGGAGTCATGTTGATCAAGTCAACCTTGGGGCTTTCCAGCACCTTGTTAACCTGCTTGTAATCAAACTTACAAGTATCCATGTACACAACGGAACTGTCCTTGACACCGGAGAAATGGAATCGAATACGAATGATATTGTCATTTCGACCCGTACCGACCTGCAGCTTTTCCAGATCCAATTCGCCGTAGTACCAGCCATTGCCGGCAGAGGTCAATGTCATATCCACCTGATTACTGCACTGCCAAGCGGAATTGAGAATATCCACAGACACACGCTGCTCCACATTCTCAAACTTGAAATATGCGCTGAGCTTACCGCCAGTCATATCCAAAGTACCCTTCAGTTCTTCAACAGTCTCAGGGCTCAAGCAAATAAAGCTATTGGTCTTACCCTTCTCTCCGGGGAATGTAGCACGCAAGGAGCAGATAGAGTTTTCGCCCATCATATCCTCGTAATCATAGGTAGTCAGCGCACCCTGCCAGCCAATATCCATGATCATGTTTTCCCAACCGTCTTCCAGAGTCTCATCAGACATGGTATAGGTGGAGTCAATTTCAGGATACATAGAAGCAGGTACGACATCCAGATTATCCAGATAGAAATCGTAGGTATAGGTCTCTGTTAAGTTATAATCCTCATACTGCATCTTAACGGACAGATACTCTGTAGAGGTTTCGCTATTGGTCAATCTGTGTTTGGTACCCATGGCACGCAGAGAGAAGAAGATCTGCGTCCATTGACCAGGCTGAGCAAACTGTCTGTGAGGACCGTCTGCAGGATTCCAGTCTGTCATGATTTCATGGGTATTATCCATAATGGCCAACTGGAACTCAATGGGCTTTTCCATGGGATTGTAGACCCAGAAAGTTACGATGGCATTATCCCACACCTGATCCGTAAAGATCTTCTGTGCATGTTCATTGCCCAGATCCAGGAATGTATTGCCGAAAGCATGGGGGTCAACAGTATTAAACTCCACATGCAAGGAAGTGGCAGAGTTTTCTCCCTGAATGTATGCAGGATCCTGGTTGATGCTCTTGGTAATACCATTGTCTGCACCACCGATCAAACCGCTGGACTGATACAGCTCATCCAGGGGATCGGCATGGATAGACGTAGGCACAAGAATTACCTTTTTTGCGGTCTGCTTGCCTTTGGTTGCGGTAATGGTAACTACCGTTTCTTTAATCGCTGTGGGTGTGAAGCACAAATCTTCCACCTCTAAAACCTGTTCATTACGAGAATAGGTTTTAGACTCTGCGTCAAAAATGTACTCGATATAGCAGGCGGTGGCAGAATACTTGACACCATCCTCCATTAAAATCACTTCCCGCAGATCATAGGCCTCATTCTCATAGGCTGTCGGGATGATTTTAACGGTATTTACCTGCAGAGAACCTTCTTTCTTAGCAGTCTCCCCACCGCAAGCGACAAAACTAACCAGTAGCAGAAGCGATAACGCAATTAGAAATACACTTCTAATTGTTTTTCTCATGTTTTCCTCCTTCTCCGGCTTAGCCCTTCAGGCCACCGGTGGTTACGTTTTTCATAATTGTCTCTTGGAATGCAATGAATACGATGGTGGTGGGGATCATGGAGATCACGATCACCGACAAATACATAGGCATACCAAAATACTGGGATTGGGATTGGAGCGAATAGACCATGTAG
>JAFYVL010000059.1 GCA_017549125.1 Oscillospiraceae bacterium
AAATCCAAAAGACAAGGTTTGTAAAATGATTGTCAAATAGCAAAAAGACCTCCCCATGCTTTTGAAGCACGGGGAGGCCGGTTATATTAAGTCTTTCATCAAGCGTGCGCCGTACTGCAAACCGTCTATGAATGCTTTGCGTTCATAGGCACTGCATAGGCGGCAGCATAGGTTGAAAACGGTGTTGTTATCGTCCAGTGGGAGATTGCAAAGGAATTCCTCCAAGGCCTTAAAACCATCACTGATCTCTGTAGGATCGGATTCATGGGATTCTGCGTAGGCTTGGTAGAGTTGATCCAGTACGGTTTTGCAATCGCTGTCACCGAGATCAAAAGGATGGGTATCTATGTAGGCTTTCAGTCGCTGGGCAATCTTATCCATGTCGGCACCTCCTTGCCTTTTGTAATTTGATTAGCAGTTCGTCCACCGCATCGGTGTATCTGCCTTGCCGGATCAGCTTGTTGCGGAACTGGAGCAGACCTGTAAAAGCCAATTGATACTCTGCTGAAGAAAGGACAACGATTCTTTTGGGTGGTCTCATTCATAGATCAACTCCCCCATAACCACGGTTTCCGCCTCACTACGAATTGTGTTCATGCGCCGTACCCATTCCATTTGGTTTGCTGCCTTTAGTTCTTCGGTGATACCGTCCCGCTCTTTTAGCTGTTCCACCAAGCGGTCATACATTTTGCTTGCCACCCGGTCGATCTCTTCCAGGTAGGCGGTCAATTTGCCACTGAGGAATAGTGCCGTATATAGGGCAGGTTGATGGTCCAACAGATACTTCCTCCGCTGCAATCCCCAAAAGCCGACCTCCGTACTTTCCGGCACTTCTACATCCGGTAGTAGATAGTCACCTACTTGCTTATAGGTGCCGCCCAGTTCTTCAAATGTTGATTTCATTTACTTCGCCTCCTTTTTTCTTTCTGTCACCATTGTAACGAAAGCAAGTCTACAAGACAAATGTGCCACAAACGACAAAAATCCCCAACTGCCGAAGCAGTTGGGGATTCTCAATTAAATATAAAGGTTTACCCGAATGTCCTTCCATTTGTGAACTCTGCGTTTATTGCTCATGCTGTACAAATACGCTTTCGCATCTTCGCAGGTTACGAGGAAAGAGGCAAACAGTAGATAATTACTGTTCTCCTGCCTTACTTGATTGCAGCCTGCACGACCATTCACAAAATGCGCCAATCAAATTGCGAAAATGTGGTATCAATTATATCAATCAGACCAGAGGAACTGTATCTGCGGATAGAAAGAGCGGAAGAAGTCATGTCGGCCTATGAGGCATTAAATTACCGGGAACGGGCAATCGTTGCGGAACATCTTGGCTTTTGCCGGGAATGCTATGCCACCTATTATTACGATGAAACTGATTTTGATTTGGACGGCAAACCTAAACGTAAACCCAGGAGGAAAATACCCTTCATTGAGCTGGCTGTGGAACATGGCCTAGCTTCTCCGGATACGGCAGATAAGACATACCGCAAGGCGCTGAAAAAGATGCGCCACGCACTTAGCAAATAGCGCATAAACGAAAAGAGGTTTCGCACCAAAATGGGTACGAAACCTCTTTCTGTAAAAGCACTTATAATATGAAACGAATACTATTATTAAGAGAGTACAAGCTTGTCGTCTACTTCGTCGGAACCAGATGCCTGGCTGAACATATTCAGCAACTGTTCTACGGTGAGTTTCTTTTTCTCCTCACCGGCTACATCTACCACAATACGGCCACCATACATCATCAGTAGTCTATCGCCGTATTCAATTGCGTCACGCATGTTGTGAGTAATCATCAATGTAGTCAGCTGATCTTGATTGACCAGTGTACGGGTTACTTCCATAACCTTTGCTGCAGTTTTGGGGTCGAGGGCTGCAGTGTGTTCATCTAGCAGCAACAGCTTGGGCTTTTGCAGTGTTGCCATCAGCAGCGTCAGTGCCTGCCGCTGGCCACCGGAAAGAAGCCCTACTTTATCGGTGAGACGGTCTTCCAAGCCTAAGCCCAAAATTTTCAGCAGTTCCCGGAACTGCTCGCGCTCTGCTTTGGTGATGCCCATTCTAAGAGAGCGGCGACCGCCCCGTCTGGCTGCTAGCGCAAGATTTTCTTCGATCTGCATATTGGCAGCTGTACCCATCATGGGATCCTGAAATACTCTTCCAATATATTTTGCACGTTTGTACTCAGGAAGATGTGTGATATCAATACCGCCAAGTTTAATTGTACCACTATCCACACTCCACACACCTGCAACAGCATTAAGTAGGGTGGATTTGCCTGCGCCGTTACCGCCAATCACCGCAATGGATTCACCTTCCGCCAAATGGAGGGAAAGATCCTTCAGTGCATGGTTGGCATTGACAGTACCGGGATTAAATGTTTTATTGATACCGCAAATCTCAAGCATGGTTCTTTCCTCCTTTTATCAAAGATTTTCCTCCGTGATGGTCTTTCCAGTACGGGATGAACAGTGCCAATGCAACGAAGGCTGCAGAGAACAACTTCAGATCATCGGTATTCAGACCCAACTGAATGACCAGTGCAATGACTACATAGTAAATAATTGCGCCAATGACAACACCAGCCAAACGGAGAGAGAAGTTACGGAAAATCTTGCTGAACAAAACTTCTCCAATAATCACAGCAGCCAAGCCAATGACGATGGCACCGCGACCCATGTTCACAGTAACGCTGCCAAGATACTGGGTATACAGGCCGCCGCTTAGTCCTACAAGACCATTGGCCAAAACCAGGCCCACGATTTTCATAAGATCTGTGTTGATTCCTTGGGCGCGGCTCATATTCGCGTTTGCACCGGTAGCACGAATTGCACAACCCAATTCTGTTCCGAAGAACCAATACAGCACGGCAATGATTGCAACAACGAACAGGAGTGCTACCAGGCAAGAGGACTGCTGGTTGCGCACACTGACCAAAAGATCAAACTTATCAACACTCACCGCCAGCATGGATTTGCCCATAATACGCAGGTTGATAGAATACAGAGCAAGCTGGGTCAGAATACCTGCCAGGATAGGAGGAATACCCATTCTTGTGTGCAGGATCGCAGTGACCAGACCAGCTAATGCGCCAGCGCAAAAAGCAGCGACCATGGCCACTGCCACAGGCACGCCGTTGATGATCAGCAGTGCGGCAACTGCACCACCGGTGCAGATGGAGCCATCTACTGTCAGATCAGAAAAATCAAGAAGTTTATAGGTAATGAAAAC
>JAFYVL010000002.1 GCA_017549125.1 Oscillospiraceae bacterium
GAGCTGCACATCAAGTTGGGTGTTGACTCCCGTCACGCTGACCAGCAGGTCCGCGGCGCCGTGGTTCTGCCCAACGGTACCGGTAAGACCGCTCGCGTTCTGGTCTTCGCTAAGGACGCTAAGGTCGAAGACGCAAAGGCTGCAGGCGCAGATTACGTCGGCGGCATGGAGCTGGTTGAGAAGATCACCAAGGAGAACTGGTTCGAGTTCGACGTTGTTGTTGCTTCCCCCGACATGATGGGCCTGGTTGGCCGTCTGGGTAAGGTTCTGGGCCCCAAGGGTCTGATGCCCTCTCCCAAGGCTGGCACCGTTACCCCCAACGTTGGCGCTGCAGTTCAGGAAATCAAGGCCGGTAAGGTCGAGTATCGTCTGGACAAGACCAACATCATCCACTGCCCCATCGGTAAGGTTTCCTTCGGCGCTGAGAAGCTGTCCGAGAACATGGATACCCTGATGAACGCTGTTGTTAAGGCTAAGCCCGCTGCAGCTAAGGGTCAGTATATCAAGTCCTGCGTGGTCGTTTCCACCATGGGCCCCGGCGTTAAGGTTAACACCGCTAAGTACGCCTAATTGATGATTGTAAAACCGGAAGCAGAAATGCTTCCGGTTTTTCTATAACATGATACATACAAGAGAAACCCGCTGCTCGTGTGAACAGCGGGTTTTGATATTGATTTAGGCCAGAGTCAGGGCACCGAGGACAATCTTGTCATATTCGGTTGTCATGGGGTACTGTTCCACACCGGAATCAAAGAACTCTGTGAAGCGCTCATTGAGCATCTGGCTACTGGTATTGGTATACCAAACATCCTGGCCGCTGACATAGTACATAAAGTGATAACCGGCATAATTGGTAGATTCAACCTTTACAAGCTCTGTATCGCCAGACTGACGGGATGCGTCTGCTGCCCATTTTTCAAAAGGCTCTACATAACCAGAACCAATCGAAACACCTTCGTACAAGCCGCCTGTCTCGGCAGAGCCGGGATCGTCTGTATGTTGCGCTACCATAGCAACAAAGCTGTTTTCGGTTGCTTCGCCATCCTTCCAAAGCTTGTAAACCTTCTCGGCTTCCTCCAGGCACTTTGCCCAATCCTCTTCAGAATATACCGGGTTGCCATTCTCATCTGTGGTACTAGCCTCTGCCTTGATCAGGATATGACGAACATTGGCAATCTTGCCGGATTCTTTAGTGATACCGGAAGCCTCAAATTCGTCCTTGTGCTCTTCAAAATAGGCATTGATTTCCTCATCGGTAGGCGTCATGCCATTATACTTTACATCAAAATACTGCATTGCCTTATACATAACAGTACGATAGGAAATAAAGCCTGCTTCTGTGGCACCAGGGCCACCCTGATCTGCCAGCATTGCAGCCACAGACTCATAACCATAGCTTGTTGCTTCCTCCGCAATCGTAGTAGGCAACTTTTCTAAATAAGCCTTGTCCTCATCACTCTGTGCAAATCCTTCGGCATTTGCCATCTCAACCAGAACCGCATAGCTCTTCCAGCTTTCCAGTGCCTGATCCAGGAAGTATTCTTCCCAGGTCTTGGTGGTATCCATGCCGCAGGTTTGCTCACCCAGCGGTAATGTAGTATCCAAACCAACCGCACTCAAATAATAGTAGTAATTATTAAGGAAGGTATATACTGCGGAACGATAATGCAGCTGCAATTCGCTGTTGGTAAGCTTTTGCTCGCCAATAACAGCAACAACCGCATCGGCCTTGGCCTTGGCGGTTTCATCATCCACTTCATAGTCAGACTTCAGCGCAACAGCTTCTGTAGGTTCGCTTTCAACTGTAGGCTCTTTCGTAGCTTTCTCTTCCTTGCCACCAATCACACCAGTTCCAAACAATACAGCTACCACTAATGCTGCGCCCAGGATCACTGCGCACAAAGCAATGACAGCAATCTTCCAGCCCTCACCATTTTTTGCAGCTTTGCCACATTCGGGGCACACATTGCTTGTGTCCGGCATTTCGCTGCCACAAAATTTACAAAACATATTTTCCTCTTTCCCCTAAAGTGACACCTCTAGGTATATGATTTTGCAATTGTATCATGTATTTTCCATAATTGCAACAAAGAATCTGTAAACAAATTATTTTCTATGGTTATACTTGAAAATTTACATAAAAAATGCTATTATTATATATTAAGAGAGTATTGTTTAAGGAGCATACCCATGAGCAACAAAACTACCGTTATCAGCAAAGAGTTACTGGAACAACAGCTTGCTTTTTGTAATCATATTCGCCAGTATTGGCTGGATCGAGATACCACTCCCCTGGCCTATGTAGAGACCTACGGATGCCAGCAGAACGAGGCTGACTCTGAAAAAATCCGCGGTCTTTTGATCGAGAGTGGATATTCTATTGTACAGGAAGCCGAGGGCGCAGATGTCGTAGTTATGAACACCTGTGCCATCCGTGAACATGCGGAGCAACGCGTATTTGGCAACCTGGGTGCATTGACCCATACCAAGCGTCGCCATCCCGGTCAAAAAATATTCCTTTGCGGTTGTATGGCCGGACAGGATCATGTGGTACAACGGATCAAGAAAAGCTATCCCCATGTGGACGGTGTATTTTCCACACATCACCTCTGGCAATTTCCGGAGCTATTGGATCGGGTATTGTACACCGGCAAGCGCAGCTACTTTGTAGAGGATGAGCCTGGTTCTATTGCAGAAGGCATCCCTCAGCAGCGAGACAGCGGTCTGAAGGCCTGGGTTTCTATTATGTACGGCTGTAATAACTTCTGTACCTATTGCATCGTACCTTATGTGCGTGGCAGAGAAAGAAGCAGAAAGTCCGCAGATATTATACAGGAATGTAAAAATCTGATTGAAGCCGGTGTGAAGGATATTACCTTACTGGGTCAGAATGTAAACTCCTATGGCAAGGATCTGGATGAGGGTATGGACTTTGCCGATCTTTTACAGAAGATCGTGGAGATTCCCGGTGAGTATTTGATCCGCTTTATGACAAGCCATCCCAGAGATGCATCCCAGAAGCTATTTGACACCATGGCCGCATCTAATAAAATTGCAAAGCAATTGCATCTCCCCTTCCAATCCGGTTCCAGCCGTGTGCTGAAGGCTATGAACCGGCACTACGATCGGGAAGCTTATCTGGAAAAGGTAAATTATGCAAAATCTGTCATGCCGGATCTGGTATTGACCTCTGACGTCATCGTGGGTTTCCCCGGTGAGACAGCGGAAGAATTTGAGGAAACCATTTCTCTGATTCAGCAGGTACGGTACGATTCCCTCTTTACCTTCATCTTCTCTCCCAGAGCCGGTACACCAGCCGCCTCTATGGAAGATCTCACACCTAAGGAAGAAAAAAATCGTCGTTTTGATCGGCTGTGCGCTGTTCAAAACGAAATCTCTGAACAGATCCACAGCGAATATGTGGGCAAAACCCTTCGCTGTCTGATCGATGGCACCGACAAAGAATTTCTCACTGCACGCACCGAAGGTGGACGCCTAGTTCGTTTCCACGGAGCGCCTTCCCTGGTTGGCACATTTGCAGAGATTACGATCACTGGATCGAACACCTGGAGCCTGATTGGCGAATTCAAATAGAAAGAAGTTGTTTCTATGGCAGCAAACAAGTCTGAACTGACACCTATGCAGCGTCAGTATTTCCAAATTAAAGAGCAGAATCAAGACAGTATTCTTTTCTTCCGTCTGGGCGATTTCTACGAAATGTTCAATGATGACGCCATCGTAGCCGCTAAGGAGCTGGACTTAACGCTGACAACCCGTGACCGCAGCAAGCCCAAGGAAGAGCAGACACCCATGTGTGGTGTCCCCTATCACTCTGTGGATTCCTATATCGCCCGTTTAGTGAACAGGGGCTATAAAGTTGCCATCTGTGAACAAACATCCGATCCTGCCGCCACCAAAGGTCTGGTAGAGCGTGAGATCACACGAATTGTCACCCCCGGCACGGTCACCGAAAGCTGCATGCTGGACGAGAGCAAGAACAATTACATGGCCTGTCTGTACGGACAAGGCAATCGTTACGGTCTGGCATTTTGCGATGTTTCCACCGGTGCATTCTATGCTACCATCTGTGCAGATGCCCAGACCGCCGCATCGGAATTGGGTCGTTTTGCCCCCTCCGAAGTCATCCGTGGCGGTAACGGTGTGGACGATGCTATCTTGAATGATGCACTGTTTCATCGTCTAAACTGCTGTGTGGACGAGGGAAAACCCCAACAGTTTGATTTAGAGCAATCTCAAACGCTGTTGGAAAATCATTTTGAACAGCCCCTTTCCCAGCTGGGGCTGACCGGTATGCCGGAGACCATCATTGCTTGCGGTACTTTGTTGCAGGCATTACTGTTTGTGCAGAAAAATGATTTGAAGCACATTCGCAATCTGGAATATTACACCACCGGTAAGTTCATGGAATTGGATCTGGACGCCAGACGGAATCTAGAACTGACCGAGACCCTTCGTAGCAAGGAAAAGAAAGGCACGCTGCTCTGGGTATTGGACAAGACCAAAACCCCCATGGGTGGCCGTCTGATCCGTAGTTGGCTGGAAAAGCCCTTACTGGATTCCAACCAGATCCAGCGTCGTTTGAACGCTGTGGAGGAACTGGTAAATTCCACCATTTGCCGTGGTGAGCTACAGGAAGCTCTGAAGCACGTCACCGATCTGGAGCGTGTGATGACACGCATCGTCACCGGTTCTGTCAACGGCCGGGAATTACTGGGTCTAGCAAACGGTTTGAGAGCATTGCCTGCGGTTAAGCAACAACTGCAGCAAATGGACTCTCCCCTGTTGAAGCGTTTGGAAGAATCCATTGATGCATTAGACGACTGCGCAGATCTGATTGAAGCCACTTTAGTGGATGAGCCTCCCATTACCGTTCGTGAAGGCAAGCTGATCCGTCCCGGTGCCAATGCCGAGGCTGATCGTTTGCGTGATATTATGAATGGCGGCGAGGGAACGATCCTGGCCATTGAAACTGCCGAGCGCGAAAAGACCGGTATCCGTACTTTGAAGGTCAGCTACAACCGTGTATTCGGTTATTATATTGAAGTTTCCAAGTCCTTTATTGATCAAGTGCCTGCCCATTACATCCGCAAGCAGACCCTTGCCAATAACGAACGTTACATTACCCCTGAATTGAAGGAGCTGGAGGATCAGGTTTTAACGGCAAAGGATCGCCTGACCGCTCTGGAATATCAAATTTTCAGCCAATTACGTGAGCATCTGGCACAGCAAGCCGCTCGTGTCCAGATTTCTGCCGCAGCCGTTGCAGAAGCCGATGCGCTTTGTTCTCTGGCTGTAGTCGCCGCCCAACGTGGTTACTGCCGTCCCGAGATCTCTCTGGGCAACGAAATCTCTATTGTAGATGGACGTCATCCGGTGGTAGAGCAAATGCTCAAGGACAACCTGTTTGTGCCCAACGACACCCATTTAGGCGCATCGGACAATCAAGTTTCCATTATCACCGGTCCTAACATGGCTGGTAAGTCTACCTATATGCGCCAGGTTGCGCTGATCGTATTGATGGCGCAGATCGGCTCGTTCGTACCTGCCAGAAGCGCAAAGATCGGTTTGGTGGATCGTGTATTTACAAGAATCGGCGCCAGCGACGATCTGGCATCCGGTCAATCTACCTTTATGGTGGAAATGGCAGAGGTTGCCTCTATTCTCAAGTACGCAACCGCGCGCAGCCTTTTGATCCTGGATGAGATTGGACGTGGCACTTCTACTTATGATGGCATGGCCATTGCCAGAGCGGTTCTGGAATATGCCGCCAATCCCCGTCAATTGGGTGCAAAAACCCTGTTTGCCACCCATTATCACGAACTTTCCACCATCGAGAACGAACTGCCCAATGTAAAGAATTACAATATTGTAGTAAAAAAACGCGGGGATAAGATGATCTTCTTAAGAAAGATTGTTCCCGGTGCTACAGACGACAGCTACGGAGTAGAGGTTGCCAAGCTGGCTGGACTACCCAGCAGCGTGGTCAATCGTGCCCGTCAGATTCTGGAAGAACTGGAGCAGCAAGGTGTGAAAGCACCTGCAAGAGTCGAGGTTGAAGCAGATGATCAGATCAGTATGCTGGATCTTCGTTCCCAGCAGGTCTGCGCTGCCCTGGAAGGCTTGTCCGTGGAAACCCTAACCCCTATTGAAGCTATGAACGAGCTGTACAAGTTAAAGAAAATGCTGGATTGATTGAGGTTTTAACATGCCTAAAATTATTCAACTCTCTCCCCATATTGCCAATTTAATAGCTGCCGGTGAGGTTGTAGAACGTCCTGCAAGTGTTGTGAAAGAACTGTTGGAAAATGCCGTGGATGCCGGTGCTACCCAGGTAACCATTGAGATCCGTGACGGTGGCATGACCTTTATGCGTGTAACCGACAACGGCTGTGGTATGACACCAGAGGATGCTAAGACCGCATTTTTGCGCCATGCTACCTCTAAATTGCGCACCGCAGAGGATTTGGTATCCATTGCCACCATGGGCTTCCGTGGTGAAGCTTTGGCCGCCATTGCATCCGTAAGCCGCATTGACTTAATGACCAAAACGGCAGGTGCGATTTCCGGTATCAGCCTACTGTTGGAAGCCGGTAACATTACGGAGGAAACAGAGGTGGGTTGCCCGGAAGGCACCACCATCATTATCCGTGACCTTTTCTATAATACCCCTGCCCGTATGAAGTTTATGAAATCCGATACGGTGGAAGGCAGTAAGGTAACCAGCGCTGTGCAAATGCAAGCCCTTGCCCATCCGGAGGTTGCTATCCGTTTTCTGCGTGACGGCAAGGAAGTATTGTCCACCCCCGGTACCGGTGATCTGGAAGCAGCTGTATACTGCATCTACGGCAGAGAAAGCGGAAAAATGATACCTGTGAATAGTCGTTGGGAGAATTACACCCTTACCGGCTATGTAAGCAAACCCACCGACGCCCGTCCCAGTCGCAATCTTCAGACCTTCTTTGTCAACGGAAGACCTGTCAAGTCCAGACTTTTGATTGCCGCCCTGGAAGAGGCCTACCGCAATCGTATCATGGTGGGTAAATTCCCTGCCTGTGTACTGCATCTGACTTTACCTGCTACCATGGTGGATGTGAATGTGCATCCTGCTAAAACCGAGGTAAAATTCCTCAATGAAAAATCCGTATTTGATTGCATTCATTACGGAACATTGGGTGCATTAAACAGCACCAGCGATCGTCCCCAGGTGCAGTTTAAAAACACCAATGCTGTTCCTGCACCCCAGAGTGTACCTGCCCCGGCAGCAAAACCTGCGCCTACTATGGCAGCAAAGCCTGCACCCAGCGCACCTGCTAAGCAGGAGAATTTCTTCCGCACCATGAATGCTGAGGAATATCGCAATTTCACACAGGTGATCAAGGATGCCCCCAAGCCTACACCCCAGGTTGCAAGTGCAGTTACGAAGGCCGTGGTACAGGACACCAAGCCTGTGCTGCGTAGCCCGGTCTTAATTCCCGACCTCCCTGTGGTCTCCAAGCCGGTTGAACAAACCCCAGAGCCCCCTGTAGAACCTCAGATCGTCACCGAGCCGGAGCAAACAAAACTTCCCATGCCCCAGGAGATTCCCTGGCGCATTGTAGGAGAACTGTATCGTTCCTATGTTATTGTGGAGCAAGGCGAGGAAGCCTTTCTCATCGACAAGCATGCCGCCCACGAACGCATTTTGTTTGAGAAGCTGAAAGCAAATCAAGAGGCTATCACTTCCCAGTCCTTGCTCACTCCCATCCCTTGCCGATTGAGTGCAGAGGCCTGTGGAGAGGTTTTAAACAACAAGGAATTCTTGGAGGAATTGGGATTCGAGGTGGATGCCTTTGGAGAGAATACCATTCTGATTCGACAAGTACCTATGGATCTTTCTCCGGAAAATGCCCAGAATGCGCTGGAGTCTTTGGCCGCAGATCTGTTAAACGGCCGACGGGAAAACAAAGCCAATATCCGCGACGAGATCCTGCACACCGTTGCCTGCAAAGCTGCCATCAAGGCCGGCTGGAATACCAGCAGTAAAGAGCTGGAAGTTCTGGTCAAGCAGGTCATGAGCAACGAGGATCTAAAATACTGCCCCCACGGCAGACCCATTTGTATCACATTAAGCAAGAAACAGCTGGAAAAGCAATTCAAGCGCAGCTAAGCCCATAAGGAGGCACAGCCATGAAAAACATAATATGTATTGCAGGGCCTACTGCCTCCGGCAAAACAGCATTGTCCATTGCACTTGCCAAACAGCTGGATGCAGAGGTGGTATCCTGCGATTCCATGCAGATCTATAAGCGCATGGATATCGGTACAGCGAAGCCCTCCTATGAAGAGAGGGAGGGTATCCCCCACCACATGTTGGATGTGGTAGAACCCTGGGAGGATTTTTCCGTGAGCCGATACTGCGAAATGGCCACTCCCATTGTGGATGATATTTTGTCCCGTGGCAAAACTGCCATCATCTGCGGCGGTACCGGTCTATATATGGATAGCCTTATCAAGGGCAACGACTTTGCCCCCTTCCCCTCTACCGGTGTCCGGGAAAAGTTGGAACAGCGAGCAGATACCGAAGGTATGGAGATCCTGCTCTGGGAACTGGAAACTGTAGATCCGGATGCTGCCGCAAGATTGCACTTAGCGGATCGCAAGCGGATCATTCGGGCTTTAGAAGTCTATCTAGAAACCGGAGAGACCATCACCGCCCATAATATTCGTACGCAAAGCATTCCTCCCAGGTATAACCCCATTTGGTTTGGCCTTGAGGATGAAGATCGGGCTGATTTATATGCACGCATCGATCGTCGGGTGGAAATCATGCTGGATAATGGGTTGATGGAAGAAATCCAAAGCCTATTAGCCGAAGGCATTCCCGAAAAATGCACGGCTATGCAAGCCATTGGATATAAAGAATTCCTGGATGTGGTGCATGGGGATCTGTCCATTGCAGATGCCTGCGCACAAGTGCAGCAAGCCTCCCGAAAATACGCCAAACGGCAGTTGACATGGTTCCGCAGAAATCCCAAAATGAACTGGCTTCGTCGCAGCAAAACCTGCGGTACTGATGAAATTTTGGAAAAAGCCCGACAGATTATTCGGGATATCGACAACTAAATAATGATAAGATGTATGTATCCCAACAGAAAGAAGGAATACATATGTCAGACACTATCAATCTTCAGGATGCCATTTTAAGAGAGGTATGCACAGAACGTGTTCCCGTGACGCTTTTTCTTATGAATGGCTTCCAGCTCCGGGGGATCATCACAGGCTTTGACAGCTTTGTGGTTGTATTGGTAACAGACGGCAAGCAGCAGATGATCTACAAGCATGCCATCTCTACCCTCGCCCCTATTCGGCCTCTGAAAGCCGCAGCACCCACTGCATAGCAAAAAGGCGACGGAGCATTCTCCGTCGCCTTTTTCTATCAAAATTTGTAAATGAGGAAATAGAAATGTCTATTGCTGAAAATATAAAGAGAATCAAAGAAAAAATTGCACAAGCTGCCATTGCCGCAGGACGCAATCCGGAAGATATTTTATTATGCGCTGCTACAAAGATGAACGACGCAGAAAATGTTTGTCAGGCCATCGCTGCAGGCGTGGATTGTTGCGGCGAAAACCGTGTACAGGAACTAACAGCAAAGCTGTCTGACAATGCATACGAAGGTGCGCCTGTGCACTTTATTGGCCATTTGCAGACAAATAAGGTAAAACAAGTAGTTGGCAAGGTGGATTTGATCCAAAGTGTAGATTCCCTTCGTTTGCTGGATGCTATCAAAAAAGAAGCAAGCCGTCAAGGTATCTGCCAAGACATTTTGCTGGAGGTAAATGCCGCCAACCAGGAAAGTAAATCGGGTTTTACTACCCAAGAAATTCCCAGCGTTATCGAACAATTGAGCGAATATAGCAGTATACGGGTGCTTGGTTTCATGACCATACCCCCAATTTGTGAAAAAAGTGGGGATAATGACAAATTTTTTCAAGAAATATTGCAGCTTTCTGTTGACATAACGGCAAAAAAATACGATAATGTATGTGTCAAGATTCTGTCCATGGGAATGTCCGGTGATTATGAGGATGCGATCCGGTGCGGCAGCACCATGATCCGCATAGGCACCGCCATCTTTGGATCCAGAGACTACCATTAAATTTTTGTACGCACAAATGCGAACATAATAGGAGGAAATAGAAAAATGAGTTTTTGGGACAATGTGAAGAAGTTTGCCCAACCCTATTCCGACGAGGAATATGATGATTTCGAGGACGAGCTGGACGAATACGCAGAACCGGAAGAAGAAACCACTCCCCGGAAGCGTCGTAGCCCCTTCTCCTCTGATCGCGATACAGAGAGCACCCCTGCAGCACCTGCTGCCGGTAACTTTAACGGCCAGGTTCTGAACATGAACTCCGGTAAGCAGGAGGTCGTGCTGTTCCATGCCAAGACCTTTGACGATGCTGCAAGAGCAGCTGACGAGCTGCGTAAGCGCAAGGCTATTATTCTGAACATGGAAAACGTGGACAAGTCTTTGACTCGTCGTGTTGTAGATTTCCTGTCCGGTAGCGTTTATGCTATGGACGGCAGCGTCAAAAAGATCGCCCAGTCTACTTATTTGTTCTGCCCCCACAATATGGATGTTGTCGGTGATTTGGAGAACATTCGTAACGATGCAGAAAGCTACATCTAATCTATAAACGAAAGGATCAAGCTATGTTTACTCCCCAACAAATCGATCAGATCTCCTTTGGTCGTGCCACCTTCGGCGGTTATGACATGCAGGCTGTGGACGAGTTCCTGGAGCCTTTGACCGAGGACTACATTACCCTGTACAAAGAAAATGCCCTGCTCAAGAGCAAAATGAAGGTTCTTGTGAGCAAGCTGGAAGAGTATCGCAATAACGAGGCCAGCATGAAGGATGCCATCGTAAACGCACAGAAAACCTGCGATAAGATGGTTAAGGAAGCTGAGGCTAAGTGCACACAGATGCTCAGCGATGCCAACGCAGCAGCTGCTGAGAATGCAAAGAATGCAGATGCACTGATCGCTGCCGAAAATGCTCGCGTAGAAGAGGCTAAGCGTGTTGCTGCAAACAAGATCGACGAACTGCAAAAGCAGATCCAAAGTTGCATTCAGGCTCTGGATCGGATCAAGGAGGCCAACAAGCCCGCCGCAACCGGTGCATTTGATTATGACCAGGACGAAGGTAAGAACGAAGGCGCTTCTAAGGCCAGCGTTTCCAGCAACACCGTCACCGACGATGTAGCAGATGAAATTTCCGCAAGCCTGCAGGCTCTGGTTGGTAGTACCAACGATATTCCTCACAAGATCGAGCCTAACCACCCTGTGTCTGACACTACCAGCAAGTTTGCAAATTTGAAGTTCGGTCGTAATTACGATCCCGCTAATCCCTAATATTCCAAAAGCTACGACGAGGACAAATACCCCTGTATATTGACTTTTAGAGAGCTGCCATATTGGTGCAAGGCAGTAGCAGTTGCAAGGTGTATATCCCCTCCGAGCCGCACACCGAATCCATAGTAGGCTGTGCCGGGCATGCCCGTTATCGCATCAACGAGTGCCGGGAAACCGGAACGAGAGTGGTACCGCAGAGGTATATTATGCCTTTGTCTCTTGCGTCAGCAGAGACAAAGGCATTTTTTCTATGAATTTTTAACGGAGGAATCATCCAATGGAATACAAAAACACAATCATTACTCCTAAGACCGACTTTCCTATGAAGGCCGGCCTGCCTGCTCGTGAGCCTGCTATGCTGGATCGCTGGAATGAGCAGAATCTGTATGGCTTGATGCTGGAGAAGAACAAGGATCTGCCCCCCTTCATCCTGCACGATGGCCCTCCCTTCTCCAACGGCTACATCCACATGGGTCACGCTCTGAACAAGACTCTGAAGGATTTCATCGTTCGCAGCCATGCCATGATGGGCTATTACACCCCTTATGTTCCCGGCTGGGATAACCATGGTCTGCCCATTGAAAGAGCTATCGAGAATTCCAAGAAGAAGCTGAACAAGGATATGTCCGTGCCGGAATTCCGCAAGGCCTGCGAGGACTTCGCCGAGGATTTCATTCAGAAACAGATGGGCGGTTTCCGTCGTCTGGGTGTTGTTGGTGATTGGGCTCGCCCCTATCGCACCATGGACAAGCATTTCGAGGCGCAGGAAGTGAAAGTCTTTGGCCGTATGTTTGACAAGGGCTTTATTTACAAGGGTCTGAAGCCTGTTACCTGGTGTCCCTTCTGTACCACCGCTGTGGCAGAGGCTGACATTGAGTACAAGGATGATCCCTGTACCTCCGTCTATGTTAAGTTTGCCGTAAAGGACGACCAGGGCAAGCTGGGTATGCCTTTGGATAAGGTGTACTTCGTGATCTGGACCACCACCATCTGGACGCTCCCCGGCAACATGGCAATCTGCCTGCACCCCAGAGATTCCTATGTGCTGGTCAAGCCCGATTACAGTGACGAGACCTTCATCGTTGCAGAGGCTCTGTGTGAGAAAGTTATGGGCTTCGGCGGCTATACCAGTTATGAGATCCTGGCTCGCTACCCCGGCAATTTCTTTGAGAATATGATCGCTCAGCATCCCTTCCTGGATAAGACCAGTCAGTTGGTCAACGCTGAGTATGTTACTATGGATTCCGGTACCGGCTGTGTCCACACTGCTCCCGGCTTCGGCGCAGACGACTATCAGACCTGTATGCGTTACGGCATTGAGCTGGTTGTTCCTGTGGATGACCACGGTCGTCACACAGAATATGCCGGCAAGTATGCTGGCATGAAGACCGAGGAATCCAACCCCGTCATTCTGGAGGATATGAAGGCTACCGGTGCTCTGTTTGCCTCCGAGGAGATCGTTCACTCCTATCCCCACCATGACCGTTGTAAGAAGCCCGTTATCTTCCGTGCCACTCCCCAGTGGTTCTGCTCTGTGGAATCCTTCAAGGATCAGGCTGTGAAGGCTATCGAGGACGTTAAGTGGTATCCTGCATGGGGCGAAGATCGTATGATCAGCATGATCCGTGAGCGTGCCGACTGGTGTATCAGCCGTCAGCGTCGCTGGGGTCTGCCCATCCCTGTATTCTACTGCCAGGATTGCGGCAAGCCCGTATCTACCCCCGAGTCTATCGAAAAGATTTCTCAGTTGTTTGATGTCCACGGCTCTAACATCTGGTTTGAAAAAGAGGCTATGGAGTTGGTTCCCGAAGGCTTCACCTTCCCCCACTGTGGTGGCAAATCCTTCGAGAAGGAGACAGATACACTGTACTGCTGGTTTGACTCCGGCTCTACCCCCTATGCCTCTCTCATGAAGGACACTCCCGAGCTGTGGCCTGCTGATGTCTATCTGGAAGGCGCTGACCAGTATCGTGGCTGGTTCCAGTCTTCCCTGCTGACCTCCGTTGGTGCTTTGGATCAAGGCGCTCCCTTCCGCCAGGTGCTGACCCACGGCTGGGTTGTTGACGGCCAGGGTCGTGCTATGCACAAGAGCCTGGGCAACGGTGTCGATCCTGCCGATCTGATTAAGGATTTCGGTGCAGACATCGTTCGTCTGTGGGCTGCGTCTTCTGACTATCATGCTGACGTGCGCTGCTCTAAGGAGATCTTCAAGCAGATCGCCCAGAACTATCTGAAGTTCCGTAACACCGCTCGTTACTGCCTGGGCAATCTGAACGATTTCGACCCCAACAACTTGGTTTCCGCACAGGATATGGCTGAGCTGGATAAGTGGGCTCTGACCAAGCTGAACAGCTTGATCGCCACCTGCCGCAAGGCTTATGAGAACTACGAGTTCCATATGATCACCCACGCAATCAACGATTTCTGCGTTGTGGAATTGTCCAGCTTCTATCTGGATATTATCAAGGATCGCCTGTACTGTGACGAAGCCAATGGTTTGAGCCGTCGCAGCGCCCAGACCGCTCTGTATCTGATCGTGGATGCCATGGCAAAGCTGTTTGCTCCCATCCTGGCCTTCACCTGTGATGAGATCTGGCAGGCTATGCCTCACGCAGTAAACGACGATGCTCGTAACATTCTGCTGAACCAGATGCCCACCGATTGCAACGCCTACACCCTGTCTGAGGATATGATGGCAAAGTGGGATATGATCATGAAGCTGCGTCAGGATGTCAACGGCGTGCTGGAGCTGGCTAGAGCTGAGAAGCGTATCGGTAAGGCATTGGAAGCTAAGGTTACTCTGCAGACCGATAACGAGCAGCTGAAGGCCGCTTGCGAGTCTGTGGATCTGGCTCAGATCTGCATTGTATCCGCTTGTGCATGGGACGCTCCTGCCGAGGGCGCATTGACTGGCCAGGGTACTAACTATCCCGCATTGACCATCGGTGTCTCTGAAGCTCCCGGCGAGAAGTGTCCTCGTTGCTGGATGCATTCTCTGGAAGCTGACGAAAACGGCTTGTGCAAGCGCTGTGCCGCTGTTATGGCCAAGTTGGATGTAGAAATCTAATATGAAACGCTAAAACTGAGCCAACCCGATTTTTGGGTTGGCTCAGTTCTTTTTATGGATCTTTTTTAGCGTTGCATACGGTACAAATATAACCCGTCACAATGGTTTCGTCATAGGCCTTTTGGTCTACAACCCATTGCTCCACCGGCCTGGTTGCCCAAATCTCTCGGGTATTCGCCAACATATCCGGTACACTCATGACATAATTATAGTCGATCTTATTGGAATGTACCGGCATATGGTTGCGCAACTCCTCCAACGATTCAAATCCTTCTTGATTATATCCGTCAAAGAAGCATAAATAGATCGTTTTTTTATAATATTCCTCTACGATCTCATAATGCCCCACTTCTTCATGATGGACAACCGCAGTAATAGGTTTCCAGATATGAGCTGATGTGTTTACCGTACCTACAGTATCCCCACAAATGGTACAGCTCATTGGGGCAATACAAGTGGCAGCCGTATAATAATGATTGCAGGACTGTGGCTGTGTATTTTGTGTCTGCTTTGTGGGCTCTGTTGTTGTATTGGTTTCCGGCTTCTTTGTAGGGTCAGTTGTTGTGTTGTTTGCCGGTGTTTTTGTAGGTGTAGTCTGAGGCTGAGTGGTTGGATTTACGGGCTTCACGGTATTGACAGGCTGTTGTATGTTCTCTTGCCCGTCCTCAGAGAGGATTTCCTGTTTTGATTCTACCGGGGGCTCAGTTTCTTCCATGGAGCCAGTCTGCTGTGTATCCTCCCGGGTATCCTCTGAAGCTATGTCCTGTGTGCCATGCAAGGGCTTTTCCGTGTTGCTCAGCTCATGCTGTGGGGTAGGATTATCAATACTTGATAACTGTTTGATACCGAAATATGCGCACACCATAAACCCCAACAGCAGGATCACCGTTAGAACCACCGTACCTATAACGACCCAGCTTCTTTTTGGGGGATCTTCCGGAGTAATATCGTCTTTGGGATATAGGACGGTCATACAATACATACAGTATTGGGCTTTTTCATGGAGTTCTCTGCCACAGGACGGGCATTTTATTACATCATTCATCCGAGGGTCTCCATTCCATAATCAAACAACAAATAATTGATATCCGCAACGGAAAGCTTCTTGCAAATACCATAAATCAGGATGCAATCAAAGGGATTTTTAACGTACAGCTGCGCATATCCTGCTGTTTTCAGAAGCGTCTGCATTTCCTCTAGGTTTAACAACATACCGATTGCCAGGCTCAACAACTTTTTTCGCTCCGGCACTCGCAAGCCTGAGAAGATTTGATACGCATAATCTTCGTTCAGTTCTGATCTTCGAATCGCATCGGCCTTTTTCAGACCATGCTTTTCAAGAAGCATTGCTAACAATTGGGATAAAGACAGGGATATGATACTGTTTTCATTCTCACGATAGAAACAGTTAAAATCAGAGCAATTCTTTAGCTCATCTATTAAATTAGCCGTATCCTTCTGCATAATCATTCTCCTTTGCTACCACAATTCTACACATTTCCAGAAAAAAGGTCAATACCCTTTCTATTTCCGTGCTGGCAGCACGACAAATCTTTTGAGTTTCTATTATAATAGAGATACGCCTTAAGGAGCATGTCATTTTCGGATAATTGTACTCAGAAGCAGTCGAATTACAGCGATGCTGTAATTCCCTGTGGTATAATATGGAAAAAATACAGGAGCATACCCTATGTATGATCTCGGTTCCCGATTAAAACAAACACGACTCAGGCGCGGTATTACACAAAAAGACCTGGCTCTGCGAATCAACAAAAGCATATCTGCCATCAGCAGTTATGAATCCAATGCACAATTGCCGCCTTTGGATGTAATCAGGGATATCGCCCTGGTATTGCATGTTTCTTTGGATTACTTGGTTGGAATTGATAACGCCTATATCGTATCTACCAAAACCCTTAAAGAGGAGCAAAGGGAGATCCTGGATCTTCTGCTTTATGAGTTTCACGACAATCAACCAAACAGCCAACAGTTAACGCATAAACAGATATACCTGCTGCAAAAATTAATTTATTATTTTACATTTAAATAAAAATGGAGGTGTCACCATGCAAAAGAAAACCATTATAACGATCATCCTGGTTATGTTACTGCTCACAATTCTATGCGGCTGCGAAAAAGACCTTTACACCACCGGCTGCAGAGTCATTCACGAGGAAGGCGACTATGTAACCTATCAAACCGTCTGTGACAACTGCGGTTATGAATACGGGGATCCAACAACGACCTCTGTATACAGCAAGCTTTTTTACACCGTAAACTGCACCAGATGTGGCGAAATCATCTATGTTCGCTTAGAGCGAAAATAAAGCAAATCCATCTAAAGGAGAATTATTATGAAACTGAAAAAATTACTCGGCTTTTTATTAGCGATGACCATGATAGTTGCCTTGCTGAGCGCCTGTGGAAGCAAGGAAAAAACCATAAAATCCTCCATAAATCCGGAGCTGATCTCCGCCTTTGGTGAAGAGATGATCAAGAGCGAAGAGGATAACATCGCCGAACTGGTGGGCGAACTGAAAACTGCCTATAAGCAGTACAAGGACGATTATGATCTGGATGCCTTTGTGATCAGTGTGGATGACACCATAAAATCCTACGAGGGTTACCTGGGAGAAATTTCCGATGAACTGATGAATCTGTACGAAGAAGCCAAGGCAGCAGACAATCAGGAAAAAATGATGGAGCTGCTTAGCACCCATATGGCGTCCATTGCCTATTTTGCCGATGCAACCACCATTTCCATTTATCGGATGAATATCGATTGGGGTCAGGAACAATGGCACACCGACCGGGAAATTGAAGAAGCCCTGTGCAACTGCATCAATGAGATTTCCGAATTCTTCTACTGCAAGCCCATTGCAGAATAAAAACTTAAATGAAAAATGAAACATGAAATCATGTAAAATTCAGAGGAGATAATTATGAAGAAGACACTCTTAGTACTTTTGATCGTTATGATGCTGCTCCAAACAGGTTGTGGCACAAGCGACAGCGCATCCACTACACCGCCAACCGCAGAATGCTACCACACCTATGAATCTACCATCATAAGAGAAGCGACATATGACAAAACAGGTCTCATCCAGAACACCTGTACAAAATGTGGTGACGCTTACACAGAAGATATTCCTAAATTAGAAAAACATTTGGTTCCGGAATCTATTTTAGCCAAAGCTGTATCAAACACAAAATACAGAGCGTCCGCTTTCTCCATTTCTGTTGGCCAATTGGTTAATTCTGCTATGGATGGTTATACCCTAACCCATTACACCGGACAAGAAGCCATTGAGAAAGGATATTTGTCCAAAAGTAATATCGACAGTTCTGTGGATCTGGATTATTTATACTGTTCCATCATTTCCGGAGATACCATGATGAATCCCGATATTCCATATATGACCGCCTACGAACCGGTGGCAGTTAAGGTTTGGATGATTTTTGACGAAAATGATACCCTCCTCAATAGCGGTGTAGAGCTTTGCGATAATCTGCAAACCTGCGCGATTCTCATTATGACCAGGGGCTATTAAAGTATCTGTTACATACTGTGGGCGAGTTGCAAAATCCACGCAACTCGCCCTTAGTTTATGCTATGTCTACATCCACAGTATGTAGAGGAGATCAATGATCGCCCGCGGGCGACATAATAGTCGCCCCTACGGATCATAACAAACATATTGCATATTTTGCAACATGCCTATTTCCATCTTCCGTAAGCGCCAAAACAGCTCTATAACGACTGCATAAGTTCCGTGGCGGATGCATAGCGGCTATCGGGGTCGATGCTGGTGCATTTTTGCACGATCTTCCCTGCCCTGCCCTTTGCCAAAACCTTACTGGGGTGCTGACCGGTGAGCATCACATTGAGCAGTACCCCAATGGCATAGATATCGCTTCGCTCATCACTTTCACAGACACCAAGCTGTTCCGGTGAGGCATAGCCTATGGTGCCAAGCATCACCGTGTCCTTACTCTTGCCAGTAGGGATCCGGGAAGCATTCAAGTCGATCAGCTTCACCGTTCCGTCGGGCGCAATCAAAATGTTTTCCGGTTTGATATCCCGGTGAATAATTTTGAGGTTATGCAGGCTTTGAACCGCCTTGCAAACACCCATCACCACTTTTTTGGCGCCCTCATAGGTGTACCGTCCCGCCACGTCCGCCACGGAGATGCCATCAATATATTCTTCCAGAACGATATGTCCATCCTGGCACAGGATGCTGTCCAGCACCTCAGGCAAATTCTCATGGGAGCAGGTCTTCAGCCATTCATAGGCCGGCACAGGCGTGTGGTACTGCTTGGCGATCAGATCTTTTTCCAGGGTCTTATGGCGCAGACGCATGACCCTGGCACCGTTTTTATTGGACAGGACACTGATCAGCCGATACTGCTCCCAAAGGCTTTGCAAATACGCTTCACATTTCATATCATTGTCCCCGCAGTTCGATAATTTGGTCGCGCAAGATGGCGGCGTATTCGTACTCCATCATTCTTGCGGCTTCCTTCATCTGCTTTTCCAAACGGGCAATTTCCTTCTCCTTCTCCGCCTTGGTCATCTTCACTCCAGTGCGACCCTTGCGTTCGGCAGTGGGCGAAGAAATTTCAATCAAATCACGAATGGATTTAATAACGGTTTTCGGTTCAATACCATGAAGCTGGTTATATTCGTCCTGGATCTTTCGACGTCGTTCCGTTTCGCTGATAGCCGCCTGCATAGACGGTGTGATGCGATCTGCATACATCACAACCAAACCATTGGCATTACGGGCGGCTCGGCCAATGGTCTGGATCAGGCTGGTCTCCGATCTGAGGAAACCTTCCTTATCTGCATCCAGGATAGCAACCAAACTGACCTCCGGTAGATCAAGGCCCTCACGGAGCAGGTTGATGCCGATTAGAACATCAAATTTCGCCATGCGCAGATCCCGGATGATCTCCATCCGTTCCATGGCACCGATATCGGAGTGCATATAGCGCACACGGATACCGGCCTTTTGCAGGTAGACCGTCAGATCCTCTGCCATCTTCTTGGTCAGCGTAGTGACCAAGACACGCTCTTCCTTGGCGGTGCGTTCATTGATCATACCGATCAAATCGTCGATCTGGCCGTCAATGGGGCGAACCTCCACAATGGGGTCCAGCAAACCTGTGGGACGTATCACCTGCTCCACCGTCTGGGCAGACCGGGTCTGTTCATACTCGGCCGGTGTGGCAGAAACATAGATAGCCTGGTTGATCTTGCTGTCAAATTCCTCAAAATTTAGTGGGCGATTATCGTATGCAGAAGGCAGACGGAAACCATAGTTTACCAGGGCATCCTTACGGCTGCGGTCACCTGCGTACATGGCTCTGCATTGGGGCAAGGTCACATGGCTCTCGTCTACGATCAGCAGAAAATCCTCGGGGAAATAATCCAGAAGGGTTGTAGGCGGTGTTCCGGGTTCACGACCCTGGATCACTCGGGAATAATTCTCAATGCCTGTACAGAATCCAATTTCTGTGAGCATTTCCAGGTCATAGGCTGTACGCTGGGAAATGCGCTGTGCTTCCAGCAGTTTATCCTGACTGCGGAAGAATTCCACCTGCTGGTCGCATTCCTTACGGATCTCCGCCATGGCACGTTCCAGCTTTTCACGGGATGCCACATAGTGACTGGCCGGATAAATGGCAATGTGGTCGATATAGCGCTCCACCATGCCGGTTACCGCATTGATCTCAGAAATTCGATCGATCTCATCCCCAAAAAACTCCACACGAATGGCACGTCCTGTCCAATAGGCAGGATAGACCTCCAGAGTATCACCACGGACACGGAATTTATTACGGGAGAAATCAATGTCATTACGCTCGTAACGAATCTCGGTCAGCTTCTTTAGGATGCCATCCATCGGCCGCTCTTGTCCCACACGAAGGGAGATCACCATGCTGCGATAGTCAATAGGGTCACCCAGACCATACAAGCAGCTTACAGAGGACACCACGATCACATCCCGCCGTTCAAACAGCGCCGCTGTGGCACTATGACGCAGACGGTCGATCTCCTCGTTGATGGCGGAATCCTTTTCGATATAGGTATCTGTGTGGGCAATATACGCTTCCGGCTGATAGTAATCGTAATAGGATATAAAATACTCTACCGCATTGTCCGGGAAGAATTCTCGAAACTCAGAACAAAGCTGAGCGGCCAGCGTTTTATTGTGCGCCAGCACCAGGGTGGGTCTATTGACCTTTTCGATCACCGATGCCATGGTAAAGGTCTTACCGGAGCCGGTAACACCCAACAGAACCTGCTCACGCAAGCCCATATCCACACCCTGGCTCAGTAGCTCAATGGCTTGAGGCTGGTCGCCGGTAGCCTGATAGGGTGATACAAGTTTAAATTGATCCACGACGCAGCCCCCTTCCAAAGTAATGATTAACCAATAAACTGGAGAATATCGTCCTTGGGTCTGAAGCCGATGATTCTCCCCTGTTCCTTACCATCTTTAAACAGGATCATGGTGGGAATATTCACCACCTGGTATTTGGCCGCCAGGATGCCGCTCTCATCCACATTGATTTTGCCGATCAGAACATCTTCCCGTTCCTGTGCGATCTCTTCCAGAACAGGAGCTACCATCTTACAAGGGCCGCACCAATCTGCATAGAAATCGACCAACGCCAGGCCTTGTGCCTGCAGCACTTCTTTTTCAAAATTTTCCACATTTAATTTCATCAGCATAACGGATTCCTCTCAATCCTTAGATTTGAAATAGAGCATACAGTGACAGTAGCCCTCAAATTCCGGATCGGCAATTTGATCCTTGAACTCCTGGCACATGCACTTAAATTCCGGCAATTTGGGAATTCTACAGGGACAATAACCATCCTTCGCCTTTAAGCCTTGGCGCACATGCTCTACGATTTCTTTATCTTCGTTTAGTCTGACTGCCATGTATTCCACTCCTTTATATTGCATTTATATGGGGTTTTTATTACTCTTCCAGCATTTTAGCAAGATCTTTATATTCGCTATCCAGAGGACTTTCCTTTTGGGCTTCATTTTGATAACGACCCACAACGGCAGATGCCAACTCTACAGGCAACAATGTACCTGCGCCAGCCACACAGCCACCGGGACAGGCCATGCCTTCCAGCAGATGACCCTTATACTTTCCGGCCTTAGCCAGGGTCATCAATTTACGGCACTCTCGCAGGCCTTCTGCGCGGGCGGTTTTTACCTCCATATCCGGGTTGGTCTCGTGGATCATATTTTCCACAGCCTTGGCTACACCGCCGGATACCGCAAAACCACGCCCCTTTGCAGAAGCTTCATTCAGATCGTACATGGGCTCAATGGTCTCAAAGTCAATTTCCTTGGCTTCAAACATGCCTTGCAGTTCTTCAAAGGTCAACACAAAGTCCACATCAGAGCGAATATCCTCACGGATGGCTTCCAGCTTCTTCGCAGCACAAGGGCCAACGAATACCACCTTGCAATCCGGGTATTTCTGCTTCATAAGGCGAGCGGTAAAGACCATGGGTGTCAAGGTCATGGAGATCTTGTCGGACTCTCCCGGGAACAGTTTATGCACCATGGAATGCCATGCCGGACAACAGGATGTGAGCATATAATCCTGCTGGGAAGGCACTTTCTCCACAAAGTCCTTGGCTTCCTCCATGGTACACAGATCTGCACCCACCGCGACCTCGACAATACGGGCAAAGCCCAGCTGCTTCATGGCCGCAATGAACTTACCGGGGGTGGAATGCTTACCGAACTGACCGATAAAAGCAGGCGCAACAATAGCAATCACCTTATGTCCCTGCAAAATAGACTGAATGACCTGGAAGATCTGTCCCTTATCCACAATGGCACCAAAGGGGCAGCTGACCAGGCACTGGCCACAGGCGACGCACTTATCCTGGTTAATGGTGGCTCTGCCATTGGCATCGGACTCGATGGCATCCATACCACAGGCCGCCGCACAGGGTCGCTCCAAATGAACAATGGCATTATAGGGGCAAGCCTTTGCGCACTTGCCGCAACGAATACACTTATCCAGGTCAATATAGGAGCGGTTATTCTTAAAGGTGATAGCATCCTTGGGACATACCTTTTGGCAGGAAGCTGCCAGGCAGTTTTGGCAATAATTACTGACCTTATATTGGTTAGTGGGACAGCCGTGGCATGCATAGGGAATGATATTGATCAGCGGAGGGGTATAATACTGCTCCGCAATGGCCGCCTCGTCCATACCCTCGGTCATCATATGCCGGGTCTGGATGGGGTTAATATTCAAACCCATGGCCAGACGAACACGTTCGCTGGCAATGGCTCTTTCCAAAAACACAGATTCACGGTGCAAAGGCTGGTCTCCGGGGACGATAATATAGGGTAGGTCATCCACACCCTCATAACCCTTGCCGGAATAGGCCATTCGTGCAACCTCTGTAAATACTTTTTTTCTGATATCCGTAATCAGAGACGGAATTCCTCTCATACCGAAATCCTCCTGAGGTACCTCAAATATTTCTTTTTATTATACCGAAAAAGCCACTATCCGTCAACCAAATCCACAAATTCCCTGGGAAGAATATTTTGTAGATTCCGTTTTCAATTTTCTTTATTTTTTGATTGCATTTTTTTAAAAATGGTGTATAATCTTTTCTATATGTTTCCGGACTTAGCGAAGTTTGGTATCGCGCTTGATTTGGGTTCAAGAGACCGTGGGTTCGAATCCCGCAGTCCGGACCATTTATCCACACACCGCCATAACAGGCGGGGTGTGGATAAATTTTTTAGATCGCGGGATTTGGTATCTTACTGCACAACAACATAAAATACCGCATGCGTACATAAAATTGTTATATCAAAAAACGGGCGGTATGGTTATGCAAAAAAGGCTATTGGGTTGGCTGGTGAAAAGTTTTGGGCTCAGTACCCTGGGCGGTACGCTGTTACACTTTCTTTATGATTGGAGCGGCGGAAGTATGCTGGTTGCTCCTTTTTCCGGAGTGAATGAATCTACCTGGGAGCATATGAAGCTATTATTCTGGCCCTTATTGATTTTGGCATGGGTACAGCAAAAGGATTTTAAAGAATTTCAGAATTATTGGTGCATCAAGTTTTTGGGCATTCTCGTTGGTTTATTTGCAATCCCTGTTTTATTCTACACCTACAATGGAATGTTCGGGAAATCTCCCGATTGGGTTAATATTGCCATATTCTATGTGGCCGTCGGGTTGGCATTTCTCCTTGAAGGGTATTTGTTTCAAAAGAATGCCGTTGTTTGCAAGCGCTCCACCGTACCGATAGGAAGCCTGCTATTTCTGGGGCTTCTTTTTATCCTGTTCACCTTCTTCCCTCCCCTGCTTCCTCTGTTTCAAGATCCAGTTGCCGGCACTTATGGAATCCATAACTAAGTATCGATCCCCACGGTGTGGTTAATACTAGACCAAAGGAGTGATACAGATGGACGGACAAGAACTGGCAAAACAAACCCTGGATCAAATTCCCACCCCAAATCCCAATGCCTGTCACATCATCGGTTTGGTAAAACAAGGTGGCAGGGTCACAGGCTACCAATTATCCAACGACTGCAAAGTCGATAAACAACAGGCCGTTGCAATGGCGAAGCAAGGCTTGATCGCCGGAGTGGGTATTGCACACCGAAAGGGTACGGAATATCTGAAATCGATCCCCAACGATTCAGAAGGCGACAACCTCAGCAATCTGCCTTCGGTCTCACCACGTTGACAACCAGATATGCCCCCTAGAGGGGGCATACGTAAAGATTCTTGTTGTTTTTTCCGGGATTTTCGCTATAATTAAGGCAAGCAAACATAAGGAGTTCTCTATGAAAACCATTGCCGTTATAGATACAGAAACCAACTGGGCTGACCAGGTCATGTCCATCGGCACGGTCATTGCCGACGGCTGCACCTATCGCCCCATTGAAGCCAAATATCATATACTGCCTATTGAATGTGCCGTGGGCGGTATGTACGAACACACGCTGTTTATAGACACGCCTGTTCAGCCCACCCTGTGTACCAGAGCAGAAGCCATGCACGATCTGAAAACTTGGTTTTCCAGCCATAGTGTGGATTCTATTTTTGCGTACAATGCGGCTTTTGACCGGAATCATTTGCCGGAGCTGCGGCATATGCAATGGTATGACATTATGCGGCTGGCCGCCTACCGTCAGTATAATCCCAGAATCCCCACTTGTGCAGACTGCTGCTCCACAGGGCGGCTTAAGCGAGGCTACGGTGTGGAGCCTATGCTCCAATTGCTTTCGGGCAGGTTTACATACCGGGAATCTCACAACGCCTTCCACGACGCTATGGACGAACTGGAGATTATGCAGCTGCTGGGCTATCCCCCGGAAAAATATATACCGCTATAAGAATATGCCGATCCAGGCTCCGGAAACGGAAGCTGGATCGGCATTTTTTAGCAAAAAACCATGATCACACATATCATTGCTACTATTACGGACACCAAAACAAACATCCAATCCCGAAGGGACTCAATGGGTTCTTTGGCGCCGTGATTTTGTGTTTGTTTCTTTTGCTGACTTCCATTGCGACTATTTCGCACTTCCTGATAGATCAATATCGCTATGGCAAGTACAAATATCAGCATCAATTTCCACACCTGCCAACACACCTTTCTGTATTGAGATTTCTTACGTTGATTATAGAATAAACAACTATTTGTGTCAATGAATTTTACCCCGGAAACGATTTTACACTTGACATTCGTGATACTTCGTGTTACGATGTATTACACATAAGGAGGTATGGTATGGATATACAGTTAAAACGAGGTCTGTTAGATATTTGTGTACTGGCTGCCATTCGAGATCAGGATTCTTATGGATATCAAATCATTAAAGATATGAAACCCTATATTGAATTATCTGAATCTACCCTGTACACCATTCTAAAACGACTGGAAATCGCCCAAATGCTCACTGTACACACCGTTGAGCATAATGGAAGACTCCGTAAATATTATCATATTACGGCTCTAGGCCGGGATCGCATACGAGAATTTAAGGAAGAATGGAATGAGATCCTGTCCATCTATCAATTCGTGACAAAGGAGGATACCCATGAAAAAACATGAATTTTTGGATCAGCTACATAAAGCTTTATCCGGCTTGCCCCCAAAAGAGATCGATGAGCAACTGATTTATTATAGCGAGATGATCGACGATAAAATGGAGGAAGGCATCAGCGAAGAAGAAGCAGTTGCGCAAATTGGGCCTATTGAGGAAATCGCCGCCCAGTTCAAAACCGAGTTACCACGAAAGGATACGCTTAAGGAGGCTATCTTCAAGAACTACTCCCTCCCCCTTTGGGCTATTATCTGTTTGATCATTGGTATTCCCGTCTGGGGTTCTCTGCTGATCGGTGCAATCTGCGTAGCGGCTGCAATCCTTTCCACCATTTTCGCAGGTATCATCGCCCTGTGGGCTGTTAGCGTTGCCATAGGCGGCTGTGCCATAGGTGCAGTGGTGCTCGCTGTTATGCAATTCATTCACGGACAGGCCGCTACCGCCATCTGCCTATTGGGTGGTGCGCTGGTATGCATGGGCTTGACTATCCTTTTGGTTTTGAGCAGCAAGGCCGTCACAAAATGTATCCTGTGGTGCATAAAGCGCATCATATCTGAAATAAGGAATTTCATTGCAAAAAGGAGGCGTTCATAATGGCAAAGAGAACGAAAATTTGGTTGATTTGCGCCCTGTGTCTGATCCTTGTTGGTGGTCTGGTCTTTGTGGGTGGATTGGCCTCCATGGATTTTGATTTTACCCTACTAAGTTCCACACAATATACGACCAGCACATATCAGATTCAAGAACCCTTCCAAAAAATCATCCTGGATGTAGATCTGTCCCATGTGGAACTTCTCCCCTCTGCAGACAACACATGCAAGATCGTGTCGAAAAGTGCAGAGAAGATTACGCATCAGTATTTTGTGAAGGATGATACCCTATTCATCCGGGAGTTAGACGCCCGAAAGTGGCATGATTATATTGGTGTAAATCTTGGGAGTCCAAAGATTACTGTACATTTGCCTGTAAAGGATTATGAGGCCATTTCCATTGAAGTCGACACAGGTAATGTGGTCATGAATGAAATCTATGCCACAAAGATGGTCATAGAAACGGATACCGGAGACGTGAAATTAAATGCCTGTGATGGCGCACAGATCTTCATCGAAACAGAAATTGGCGATGTGACAGGTACGCTCCGCTCAGGAAAACTGTTCCTCTGCTCCAGCGATACCGGCGATATTCATGTTCCAAAATCCGAGCCTCTAGGACAATGCGAAATTGAAACCGATACCGGTGATATTGAAATAAGAATTGCTAAATAATCAGAAGCGGCTGGTCAGACCAGCCGCTTCGGAGTGTCAAAAAAGCCGTCAATCGTCAAAACACAGGTTTTGATGATTGGCGGTTTCTTCTGTTGTAGGGAATGCTGCGAACAGCGTTCCGCAAGATGCAAAATCGTAAAAATGCTTGCTACGCAAGGTGTTTTGACTTACTGCTTAGGCTCGAACCACTCGAGTATCCACATACACTTCGGGGTCGAGTTGCTTGTCTTGACGGCTTTATTGACCTCTGCCAGTCTGCCAAAAAACTCTTTTTTGACAGACTGAAGCGGCTGGTCAGACCAGCCGCTTGTTTTAATTCTTAGATTTGTGTAGCAGGATATAGCCGCCCATGAGGAGAATCACAGCTCCAACTAAAATACCATACATAGCATAGGTAGTGACCTCAGTTCCAAAGAAATAGAGATTACAATCCAGCATATCCTGTAAGGGCTTCACTGCCTGGGCGGGCAGCCCCTGTTTCTGCATTTCAGCAAATACACCACTGACGCAATGGTTACGCAGAAGCGATGTACCGTAAGTGCCAGGCAGGAACATGACAGCCTTTTGCAGCCCTGTACCAAAGGAAGATATGGGCATATACGCACCGCAAATAAAGCCGTAGCCGCCGCTGATCACAGAGCCAACTGCAGAGATCTGTCCCTGGGTAGACAAGAACAGGTTAATAATGGACGACAATGCCGTACCAAACAACACCAGCAGAAACACATCCAGCATCACGCTGAGCACATCCCCGGCAGACAGATACCAGCCCATTGTCCATACATAGAACAGAGAAACGACGGTTGCGATCATACAAATGATCCAGGCAGAGAGAAAGCTGGATATATAATAGCTAAGAGAAAGGATTCCGGTTCTGACCGGCGTGATTCTAAGATCTTTAATCACACCATTTGCCTTATCCTGCACCATTAGGAAGTTGGCACAAAAGGACACCGTAACACAGGACACGGCCAGCAACGACGACATTAACTGTCCGGCCACTAAGCCGTCAATGAGTTTGGATGGCAATCCGTGATTTTCCGGCAATGCCGCCAGGAAGGAATCTGCATACACATTTCCTAAAAAGGTCGCATAGAGTACAAGCAGAATACAGGGCGTAATCAAGGATGTGAAAAACATCCCCTTATCCTTGAAAAACAATTTTACATTACGACGAATCAGAATTTTGAGGATGGTCATTTTTCAGCACCCCCTTCCAGCTTCTTACCGGTCACAGCCAAAAATACATCATCCATTTTTCCCTTGGTGATCTCGTAATCCTTGAAGATGTGCGGATACTGTATAATCAGTTCTGTGGCCTTTTGAGTATTGGGTACGGCAAGCTGCCAGGTATCTTTACTACCTGCATAAGAGACTTGCATGGATTGAACAACCTCTTCGTCCACCCCATACAATGTAACATGGTCTGCGGTATATGCGTTCTTCAGTTCCAGGGGTGTACCCTGGGCGGCAATTCTACCGCTATCGAGAATCACAACATAATCCGCTTCGCCCGCTTCTTCCATATAATGGGTTGTGAGAAACACCGTGAGATTTTCATTTTTTCTCAGGTCTGTGATCACGTTCCAGAGAATGTTCCGGGTTTTGGGATCTAAGCCGGTGGTAGGCTCATCCAAAATCAACACCTTGGGTTTATGGATCAACGCTCGGGCGATATCTACCCTTCTGCGTTGTCCGCCGGACAGCTTGCCCACGGCACGCTTCAGAAGATCCTTAAATTCCAGCAGTTCTGACAGTTCCTCCATGCGCCGGACAAAAGCCTTGCCTGTCAGGCCATACAAGGCCGCCCTGGACTGCAGATTATCATACACACTCAAGGCGCTATCCAGCACAGAATTTTGGAATACCACACCCAGTTTCTCCTTGATATGCTGGGGATTCTGATCCAAGTCTGCACCATCTATGCAAATATGGCCACCGTCTTTGGAAAGCTGACCGCACATAATATTGATGGTAGTGGATTTACCTGCGCCATTGATGCCCAGAAAGGCAAACAGTTCGCCCTCTCTGACCTGCAGGCTCAGATCCTGGACGGCTTTGACATCTCCAAAGCTTTTGGACAAATTCTTAATTTCTATAATGGGATCCATAAAATCCCTCCTTTGAGATGCAGTATATAAACGCCGGTTGCAAATTGCAAGGGCTTTTCTCTAAGCGGTAGCATTTTCCTTGCAAGCGGCTCACAGATACCCCTTGATACGATCCAACAAAAGACCTTTGGCATACCAGGTGGTTTCATAGCGAATATATTGCAGCGTATTTTTATCCCACAAGCATCGTAGTCGAGGTGGAAACTCATCATCTCCATGCCACAGCTGTATCAATACCTCCAGACCGTCCAGCAAGGGTATGGCATAACTTATATCTGCCGACTGAACCCTTTTACCGCCCATACGCTCACATGCTTTGCAAAATGCCTGTGGGGCATCGTCGAAGATCGCACCATAGGTGTGATCTCCATCCTCCTGTAATTGGGCATGAAATGCATGACCCAGATCCACCATATTGACCCATTGACCGCTAATAAATCGGTCTGCCTTTCCATCACAGAGCCAATCTAACAACGTCATGACCTCCGAAAAAGAATTGCCATCTATCCATTGCTCCTCATGCTGACGCTGCAGATCCCCTGTTTGGCGGCTAATCCGATACGGAGAAGACAGGAATTCCGTATAGAGATACCCGTCATCATAGCGCAATCGGCATTTATCAATCAGATATTGCTGATCATAGGTCAAGAACAATTTCTTTGCCTGGGCTGCCTGAATGGCATAGTTATCCCACATCATGGCAAATCTCCAAATAAAAGCTCACCGGGCGAAAACCGTCATTGCAGCTGAGCATAGCGGAATAGGGATCTTGCATCCAGCCATCAAAGAAATTTCCTTTTCCCTCTGCCAGATCCTTTACAAAGGGCGCAATGGTTTCCCAGGCACTCTGGCAAAAATCTTCCGGTTTTTGTGCGTCATAGGAAATCCAAACCTGCCCCTCTTTCACCTGGCAGGCATGGTCTATGGGATTTTCGTACTTTGCCATCAGATCTGGGTAGGATGCTTTGCGTATGGCTGTGATCTTTACGATTTTCATAAAATCCCCTCCTTTTTTTCTGATTATAACATAAATTATTGGAAAAGATATTGAAATTTCAAAATTCGTATGTATAATATATGATGATATAATTTGGAATTGAGGTAAATCCATGACAAAGAAAGTCCCAATGGATAAAATAATTATTACCGCGATCGCTTTGATTGCAGTTGCTTTGATCGGTTTTTTTCTATTCACCGGCGAGAATTTTCAACTGATTAACAGCTTGTTTTCTTCCGATATGACCGAGGATCAGTTGCGTGAAACCACCCAGCAATTGGGCTGGAACGGTTATCTGACTTTGATTCTACTCTCCGCGATCCAAGTCATGTGTCCCTTCTTACCCTCTCAGCCTATCCTTGTGCTTGCCGGTATCGCCTACGGCTTTCCGGTCGGTTTCTTCTGCTGCTTTGTTGGCTTCTTCCTGGGAAGCACGACGATCTTCCTGTTGTTTAAGCGGTATGGCAACGGTTTGCGTCGGTTCTTTATGAAGGATGTGGATCTGGATCTGGACACTTTAGCACATTCCGGTAAGATCAGCGTGATCATCAGCTTGCTGTTCCTGATCCCCGCTCTACCCTATGCAATGATTTGTTTCTTCGCTGCCAGCATCGGCTTTAGCTTTCGTCGCTATACCATCGTCAATATGCTGGGCGTGATTCCCTCCATCCTGGCCGGTGTAGCCTTGGGCAATATGACATTGACCTCTGATCCCATTACCACGATTCTGGTATTTGCAGGTCTGTTGGCTTTCATGGGCTTATTACTGTATAAGCGCAAGTGGATCTTTACCAAGCTGGGCAATTTTGCCGCAAATCCGAATCCCTAAAGGCATTGGTTTAACCAATGCCTTTTTTAGGAGGAATCCTGGTGCATAAAATATTGATCATCGGAAATGCCGGAGCAGGAAAAAGCACCTTTGCCAAAGCACTTTCTCAGAAATTGGAGCTACCGCTGGTACATTTGGATAAGCTTTACTGGTGCGGTCAATGGAATCATGTATCCCGGGAGGTTTTCAACAGTCTCCTACAGCAGGAACTTAACAAACCTGCGTGGATCATAGACGGTAATTTCAATCGCACGATCCCCCATCGTCTCCAATATTGTGACACGGTGTTTTTCCTGGACATGCCCACAAGAACCTGTCTATGGGGTATTACCAAACGCATTTTTACAAACTACGGAAAAGTCCGGGCAGATATGGGCGGCAACTGTATCGAGCGATTCGACAAGCAAAAAATCAGTCTTTATAAAAATGTCCTGGGTTTTCGCAAAGCCCACGCTAAGGATTACAGGGATCTACTGGAACGTCAAACCCATGTACGTGTTATCACATTTCACAGCCGTCGAGAAATCAAGAAATATTTGGACAAATTATAAAGGTGCTGTCTCTTATGATTCTCGCAAATCATTTTGAGACAGCACCTCACTTATTACTTTGTCAGCGCTTCTTCTGCCGATACAGGTTCCATTGCGGACAGATCCAATTCTATACGAAAATAAGATTGACCGTCATCTGCTTCGCAGTAAACTCCGGAATCGTCAACACGAATGATAGCTGAAGGCTTCACCTCGCCATCCAACAAAAGAGATGCCCCTTGTCCGGTAATGGAAATACTTTTCAGATTGCCCTCCATCTCCTGCCGATTAATGTCATAATAGCCGTCAAAAAAGTAGAAGACATCATTGTGATAAAATAGAGACGGCTTATCTTGATTAGAAGTAAGCAAGCCCACTCTCGTGACACAGCCATCCGGTTCGTTATAGGACAAATAGTAGTCCACACCCTCATGGCGTACTTCCTCGGTAAAGAACGAGATTCTGTTGCGCACTTGCGGTGCATGGTGATCGTGTCCGGAATCCGTGGGCTCAGTCCGTCCAGCATCGGTATGCAATCCACAGCCACACAAAAGATACACCAAAAACATCAAGCTTATTATAGTCCGTTTCATTTTGCTACGAAGCCTACCTTCTTGTAGACCTTACGCAGGGTCTTTTCTGCCACATAGGAGGCTTTCTGCGCACCGTCACGGTAGACACTTTCCAGATAAGCCTTATCCTTCATCAGGCGCATGGATTCCTCGCGGATGGGACGCAGATGCTCCACAACTGCCTCACCAACCACAGGCTTAAACTTGCCATAACCGCAACCTACGAATTCATTTTCAATTTCTTCAAAGGTCTTACCGGTCACAGCAGAGTAAATGGTCATCAAATTGGCCACACCGGGCTTATTTTCCTTATCATAGCGCACGCAGTTCTCCGTATCAGAGTCGGTGATGGCACGCTTGAATTGCTTCATCACCACTTCCGGAGGATCCATCAGTAGTACACGGCCGGTGTCCTCATTCTCAGACTTGGACATTTTGGCGGTGGGGTTGGTCAGGCTCATAACACGGGCGCCAACCTTGGGGATAAAGGGTTCGGGAATCTTGAACACGTCGCCGTAGATGCTGTTAAAGCGACGAGCGATCACATGGGTCAATTCCACGTGCTGCTTCTGATCTTCGCCCACAGGCACCAGGTCGGGCTGATACAGCAAAATATCACCGGCCATCAAGCTGGGATAGGTAAACAGACCAGCATTGATATTATCTGCGTTCTTGGCGGACTTGTCCTTAAACTGGGTCATACGAGACAGTTCGCCAAACATAGAGTAACAATCCAGCACCCAGCCCAGCTCCGCATGCTGATGCACATGGCTCTGGATGAACAGGGTGTTCTTCTCGGGATCCAGACCACAGGCAATGTACTGCGCCAGCTGCTCCAGGGTTCGACGGCGCAGATCCGCAGGATTCTGGCGCACGGTAATGGCATGCAGGTCAGCCATAAAGTAGAAACAATCATACTGGTCGGCACGCTCTGCCCAGTTCTTCACAGCACCCAGGTAAGAACCCAGAGTCAGATCACCGGAAGGCTTAATGCCGGATAACATTCTTTTCTTTGCAACGATTTCTTCCATGATATATCCCTCTCAGTTGCTTAAATTTCCAATATTTTAACACAGCCCAAAGAAAAACGCAATGGGAAATTGACTTTCCGGTGCAGAATATGGTATAGTATTTGGGAAATCAAAAACACAGAGGTATAAATTATGGATTATCAAGCATTAGCAGAGCTTTTGTTTCCCAATGTAACCGATACCCCGGAGTCCTTGGAGGCGCGTTATCCCCTCCGTCAACTGCCCGAAGGCGCAGTTGTGACCCGTATGGCTCCCTCCCCCACCGGTTTTGTACATTTGGGTAATTTGGTACAGGGCTTGACCGCAGAGCGCATGGCGCACCAGAGCCAGGGTGTTCTGTTCCTGCGCGTGGAAGACACCGACGCAAAGCGTGAGGTTGCAGGTGCTGTTGAGGTATTGATCGATACCTTGAAGCATTATGGTATTGCCTTTGACGAAGGCGCAACTCATGAGGGCGATGCCGGTATCTACGGTCCTTACCGCCAGAGACAGAGAGCCGCTATTTATCATGTCTATGCTAAGAAGCTGGTTGCAGAGGGTCAGGCATATCCCTGTTTCTGCACAGAAGACGAACTGACCGCTATGCGTGAAAAGCAGGAAGCTGCCAAGGATAACTTTGGCTACTATGGCAAGTACGCCATGTGGCGTGACCGCGACCTGGAGGATATCCAGGGTCAGTTGGCCGCTGGCAATCCCTGGGTTCTGCGTTTCCGCTCCACCGGCAGCATTGAAAACCAGTTTAAGTTCGATGATCTGGTGAAGGGCAAGCTGACCGTCACCGAAAATGATATTGACCATGTTCTTTTGAAGTCCGACGGCATTCCCACCTATCACTTTGCCCATGCGGTGGACGATCATCTCATGCGTACCACCCATGTTGTCCGTGGTGACGAGTGGCTTCCCACCCTGCCCTTCCACATTCAGCTGTTTAAGGCTTTGAACTTTAAGCTGCCTAAGTATGTCCACATTGGACCGCTCATGAAGATGGACGGCACTTCCAAGCGCAAGCTTTCCAAGCGTAAGGATCCGGAGTTGGCACTGACCTTCTACAAGGCAGAAGGCTTCCCTGTGGAAGCTGTGTATGAATACATCATGACGCTGCTCAACTCCAATTACGAGGATTGGCGCAGAGCCAACCCCGATGCACCTGCCACAGAGTTTAAGTTCAGCCCCAAGAAGCTCAATCCTGCCGGCAACCTGTTTGACTATGCAAAGCTCACCGACATTTCCAAGAATGAGATCGCTAAGATGGATGCCCCCAAGGTATACGAATTGCTGACCCAGTGGGCTGAGGAATTTGATGCAGACTTTGCCAATAAGCTGAAGGCTGACCCGGATTTCGCCACCGCTATTTTGGCCATTGGCCGCGGCGGTAAGAAGCCTCGCAAGGACATTGCCACCTGGAAGGAAGCAAAGCCTTACATGGGCTTCTTCTACGATGAGTATCTGGAAGCACCCCAGTTCGACCAGAAGTTCTCCAACGACACCGTCAAGCTGGCGCTGTCTAAGTTCCTGGAGAAGTTCGACTATACGGACGATTCCGGTGTTTGGTTCGACAAGGTCAAGGCAATTACCGAGGAAATGGGATTTACTACGGATATGAAGGCTTACAAGGCCGATCCAACCGCCTTCCCCGGCACAGTTGCTGACGTATCTACTTTCATTCGCCAGGCTGTCACCGGTAAGACCAACTCCCCCGATCTGTATACGGTTATGCAGATCCTGGGCTATGATCGCACCGTAGCTCGCATCCAGGCTGTTATGAATACTCTTTAATAAACACCAACCCCGGCTCGTATGAGCCGGGGTTTTCAGTGCAACAAATCAGATGCACAGACTTTATAGCAGTTTTAGGAGGGCATCTGTATAGCTTTGACAAGTAATGCCCTTTGTCACATCCACTGTTTCCTGCTGGGTTTGCAATGCGTTTTCCAGGGTTTGTGCAGCGTCTGTACAAAGAATATGCCGCAAAAGCATAGCGGTGGCCTGCAGGATACTGCGAGGGTCTGCGTAGTCGCCCAGGCCTTCTTCCATCAGACGCGGTGCTGAGCCATGAATGGCTTCAAACATGGCATAGCGGTCACCCACATTGGCACTACCGGCTGTACCCACACCGCCTTGCAGCTGTGCCGCTTCGTCGGTGATAATATCGCCGTACAGGTTAGGCAGCAGCACCACCTGGAACTGATTGCGGATAGCCGGGTTGACCAGATTTGCAGTCATAATATCGATATACCAATCATCCACGGAAATATCCGGGTAGTCCTTTGCTACCTCATGGCAAATTGCTGTGAATTTGCCATCGGTTTTCTTCATAATATTAGCCTTGGTCACGATGGATACCCGATTCTTGCCGTTATTTTTGGCATACTGGAATGCAGCCTGGGCAATCCGTCGTGTACCGGCATCGGTAGTAACCTTAAAGTCCATAGCCAGTCCCGGAAGCTCCACACCCCGGCTACCCAGAACATACTCACCCTCAGTATTTTCCCGGAAGAAGATCCATTGGATGTTTTCTTCGGGTATGGACACCGGGCGAATATTGGCATACAGATCCAGTTCCCGGCGCAATGTCACATTGGCACTCTCCATATTGCCGCCCATAGGGGTTGTGGTAGGGCCTTTGAGCAGAACATCGCAGGTTTTGATCTGGGTCAATACATCCTCCGGCACAGCCTGGGAAAGTGCCATGCGATTTTCAATGGTCAAGCCCTCGATCTTTTTTAAGATGATCTTGCCTGCAGAAATCTGGGGTTGCAGCAACTTTTCCAGCACGCGCACGGCCTGGGACATAATCACAGGGCCAATGCCGTCACCATCAATGATGCCGATGGTGATGGATTCTTTTTGAGAAAAATCCGTTTTCTCCTGGTTCATATTCTGCGCCCGACGCAGTTGCTCCTCCAAAAGACAGCGGAACGCATCACAAGCTTTTTGAATATCCATTATTGTCCGCCCTCCTTAGTATAATTTAACAGGCCGCCTGCCAGCAGGATCTTCTGCTGACGTTCCGACAGCTGACACAAGGTTTCAAAGGAAGTGCCGGTGGTCAGATTTTTTACGATCAGTTTACCCTCTGCCATACCCTCTGCCACATGGGCAATCACCAAATGGTGATTCTCGCATAGACCATCATAATCGGTCTCATTGGCAAATGTGAGGGGCAGAATGCCTGCGTTAATCAAGTTCGCCGCATGGATACGGGCAAAACTCTTGGCGATCACACAGCGCACACCCAAATACATAGGCACCAAGGCCGCGTGTTCGCGAGAAGATCCCTGACCGTAATTATGACCGCCAATAATAATACCGCTACCGGCTTCTTTGGCTCTTTGGGCAAACTCCGGATCACAGACCTCAAAGCAGAACTGGGACAGCTTGGGAATATTGGAACGGTAAGGCAGGATTTTTGCACCGGCAGGCATAATATGATCCGTGGTGATATCATCCCCTACCTTCAGTACCAGGCTGGCATCCAAACTGCCCACCACAGGCTGACTCTTGGGAAATTCCTTGATATTGGGGCCACGAAGTACTTCTGCGTTCACCGCATCCGCCTCTGCCAGGGGCAAAAGCACTGCCGAGTCGTCAATTTTATACGAATCGGGCATGTTGATGGTAACAGGGTTCAAGGTCATGGGATCGGTGATATAGCCGCTTAGAGCAGAAGCCACGGCGGTTTCCGGGGATACCAGATACACCTGGCCGTCCTTCGTGCCACTACGTCCCAAGAAATTTCTGTTAAATGTACGCAGGCTCACACCGCCGGAATTGGGAGAAAATCCCATGCCGATACAAGGACCGCAGGCACATTCCAGAAGTCTTGCGCCGGAGGACAAAATGTCAGACAAAGCGCCGCAATCGGCCAGCATGGTCAGTACCTGGCGAGAACCGGGAGAAATGGACAGGCTCACACCGGGGGCAACGATTTTGCCCTTGAGCATAGCGGCTACCTTGAGCAGATCCATCAAGGAAGAATTGGTACACGAACCCACGCAAACCTGGTCTACCTTCACATGGGACAGGCTATCCACACAAACCACATTATCCGGACTGTGGGGACAAGCGATCATGGGTTTAAGAGTGGATAGGTCGATTTCGATCACACGGTCATACCGGGCATCTGCATCTGCTTCCAAGGGAACATAGTCCTGTTCCCGGTTCTGGGCTTTCAAAAATTCCCGGGTCATCTCATCGGAAGGAAATACAGAGGTAGTTGCGCCCAACTCTGCGCCCATGTTGGTAATGGTCGCCCGTTCCGGAACGGTCAGCGTAGCCACACCCGGACCACCCCATTCCATGATGGCGCCCACACCGCCTTTTACGGACAAAATGCGCAGGATTTCCAACGCCACATCTTTGGCACTCACCTGGGGGCGCAGAGCGCCGGTGAGATGGATTTTATACACCTTGGGCATGGTGATGTGGTATGCGCCGCCACCCATGGCCACAGCCACGTCCATGCCACCAGCACCAATGGCCAGCATACCCAAACCACCGCAGGTGGGTGTATGGGAATCCGAACCCAGCAAAGTCTTGCCGGGCTTACCAAAACGTTCTAGATGCAACTGGTGGCAGATGCCGTTACCAGGACGGGAGAACAAGACCCCGTACTTGGCGGCCACGGTCTGCAAATACCGATGGTCGTCGGCGTTTTCAAAACCGCACTGCAGGGTATTATGATCCACATAAGCAACACTTAATTCCGTCTTGACCCTGGGAATGCCCATGGTCTCAAATTCCAGATATGCCATCGTGCCGGTAGCATCCTGGGTCAGGGTCTGGTCAATGCGAATGGCAATGGGCTCACCGGCTGCCATAGTTCCGCTCACCAAATGGGCGGCAATGATTTTTTCCGCAATATTTCTAGCCTTCATCAGTAAACCTCCCCAGCATATATTGCTTGGCGGACTCAATATGTTCTGTAATCAATCGCTGTGCCAGTTGTCCATCCCCAGCGACAATGGCTTCAAAAATCGCCTTATGCTGCTGTGTGGAACGCTCCAGACGGCTACGATCCCCCAAGGACAGCTTTCTGTATCTCTGGGTCTTTTTATGCAAGGGACGCAAAGTGTCACAAAATACAGTACTGCCGGAAAGGCGATAAATGGTATCATGGAACTGATCATCCATTTCACGCAGACGCTCTACATCCATTCTCTCCAGGTAAAACATCTGCAGTTCATGGATGCGACGGAGTTCCTCAATGCCTTCTGGGGTGATTTTGCGCGTGGCATAAAGTGCCGCAATGCCCTCTATCTGCTGACGGATCTCCATAATGTCGATCAAGTCCTGGGTGGTAATTCCCAACACCACAGAGCCCTTACCGGATTCCTGGATCAACCGTTCCTGCTCCAAACGACGGAGGGCCTCCCGGATGGGGGTGCGGCTTACACCCAGCTGCTCCACTAGCTTTAATTCTGTGAGAATCTCTCCTCTTGCATACACACCGGAGATAATATCAGTTTCCAGCTTTTCAAATACTTGATCCGCCAGAGATACAGTCTTAAAATGTCCCATACTTAGTCCTCCTCAAATCTTCCGGGTGCCAGCATCCGGATCTTTTCCTCCATCTCTTTATGGGAAATCATGGTCTGACGATCAGCCTCGTACTCTGCATCCACCCATTTCTTCAGTTCCAGGATCAGAGGATCGTTCTTGGCTAACAGCTGATCGCCGCTTAAATGGTAATTCTGGTTGACCCAATAGGCAATGCCAGCCAAACCGGAGGTCTTTGTGATCTCCACGGTAGCCGGACGGTTCAAAAGCTTCTTGGTATCGAAGATCGTATAGATCTCTTCGTCCTTCATCAGGCCATCTGCATGGATGCCTGCACGGGTCACATTGAAGCTTCTGCCTACAAAGGGCGTCATGGGCGGAATCTCATAGCCCATATCCTTCTGGAAATATTCTGCGATCTCCGTAATGACCGTGGGATCCATGCCGTCCATAGAACCACGCAAGGATGCGTACTCAAACACCATAGCTTCCAGAGGAATATTGCCTGTACGCTCACCAATGCCCAAAAGCGAACAGTTTACCGCACATGCGCCATACAGCCATGCGGTAGAGGCATTGGCAACGGATTTATAAAAATCGTTGTGACCATGCCATTCCAGGTGCTCGCTGGGTACATCGGAATAATGCTGCAGGCCGTATATGATACCTGCCACGCTTCGGGGCATCGCCGCTTCCGTATAGGGTACACCGTAACCCATGGTATCACAGGCACGAATCTTAACAGGAATACCTGCCTCCCGGGACAATGCCTGCAGTTCATTTACGAAGGGCACCACAAAACCGTAGAAATCAGCACGGGTAATATCCTCCAGGTGGCATCTGGGAACGATTCCCTCGTTAAAGGCATCCTTCACCACAGACAAATAATGATCCAATGCCTGCTTGCGGGTCATCTTCATTTTCTTGAAAATATGGTAGTCGCTGCAGCTGACCAGAACACCTGTCTCCTTAATGCCCAACTCACGCACCAGGCGGAAATCTTCCTTACTGGCTCGAATCCAGCTGGTGATCTGGGGGAACTTTAAATTCAGCTCCATGCACTTTTCCAGGGCTTCCCTGTCTTTCTTGCTATAAATGAAGAATTCCGTTTGCCGAATAATACCGTAAGGGCCACCCAATTTATTGAGCAGCTTATAAATATTCACGATCTGATCTACCGTGTAGGGCTCAACGGATTGCTGGCCATCACGCAAAGATGTATCTGTGATCCAGATCTCTTCCGGCATGTTCATAGGCACTCTGCGATGGTTGAAAGACACCTTAGGGACAGTGCCGTAGGAATAAATATCTCGCTGCAGATTGGGCTCAGCCACATCCTGCAAAGAGTACTTATAAGACTTTTGTTCCAACAGATTTGTTTTAGCAGAAATTTCCAGCATGGGTATGCTCCTTTCTCGAACTTGTATTATTGTATACAATTATACACCACAAAAGACAAATGTCAATAGGATGTGGACAAAAAATTCCCATTGAATTTCTGTTATAGATGGAATGTATGCACCAAGTGTAATGTTTATGGTTAATCTACCTGTTTTCTGCATAGTCTAGAGGGAGGTGATCGAGCATTGAATAAACAGAAATGGAAGACCTACGCCCTATGGATCTTGGGTACGGAGGCTGTTGGCGCATTATCCGGTTTTTTAAGCAGAAGCGGAACGAAATCTTTTCAGGAAACCGTTACCCAGCCACCGCTGTCACCGCCTATGTGGCTGTTTCCTGTTGCGTGGGGAATTTTATATGGGCTGATGGGTATATCCGCTGCACGGATTTATATGGCACCACAATCTGATGATCGTCGCAAGGGGCTGAATTTATATATCGCCCAGCTGATCATCAACTTCTTCTGGAGTTTGATCTTCTTTAATGCCCAGGCATTCGGTTTTGCATTTATCTGGTTGCTGATCCTGTGGGCGCTGGTTCTGGGGATGATTCTATCCTTCCGCAAAACAGACAAGCTTGCCGGCAATTTGCAAATCCCCTATCTGCTGTGGCTGACCTATGCGGCATATCTGAGCTTCGGCGTGTGGTTTTTGAACCGCTAAAAAGATTGTGATTAAGTCCCTCATCCGTCAAAAGACCGGCTCGAAACGAGCCGGTCTTTTGACACCTTCTCCCGGGAGAAGGCAAGGGAGGGTCAATGACCCTCCCCTACGGTGATGATTCATTCAATTTACGAAACTCCGTAAACCCCTCCGGCACGGCTTTGCCGTGCCACCTCCCCTACAGGGGAGGCTTGGGGGTTAGCGGAGGAAGATGTGCAGGAGTTTTTCGTAGAACTTACTATGGTAGGGCTGGTAGCGCATGGGCAGGTCTAGCCAGGTTTTCTTATCTACAATAGATTTTGTATGGGAGAAGGCATCGAAGCCGTCCTTGCCGTGGTAGCTGCCCATACCACTCTCCCCGACTCCCCCAAAGCCCATCTGGCTGGTTGCCAAATGGATCACCACATCATTGATACAGCCACCGCCATAGCGCAGCTGGGTGGTCACCTGGCGGATATGCTTCTGATTCTTGGAGAACAGGTAGAGTGCCAAGGGTTTTTCTTTATTCTGCAGGTTTGCAATCATAGCATCAAAATTATCATAGGTCATGATGGGCAAAATTGGACCAAAGATCTCCTGGGACATAACCGCATCTTCTTCGGTCACGGAATCCATAAGTGTTGGCGCAATGCGGCATTGGAATGCATCCAGCTGACCGCCCAGGATGATTTTCCGGTCATCCAGCAACCGACACAATCTATCAAAATGCTTTTGACTGATGATCTTACCGTAATTTTCATTCTCCAGGGGATTTTCACCAAATTGGAGAGTGATCTGATTTTTCATTTCCCGGATCAACTGATCTTTCACAGAACGATGGCACAGAATATAATCCGGTGCAACACAGGTCTGACCACAGTTTAAGAACTTACCGAACACGATTCTTCTGGCAGCGAGCGGGATATTAGCGGATTCCTCTACAATACAAGGACTTTTGCCGCCCAGTTCCAGCACCGCGGGAGTCAAATGCTCTGCCGCTGCACGTAGTACCTCTTTGCCAACCGCTTGACTACCTGTAAAGAAGATCATATCGAATTTCTGCTCCAGCAAAGCGGTATTTTCTTCTCTGCCACCGGTCACCACCGCCACATATTCCTCCGGGAAACACTCCCGGATCATCTTGACGATCACCTTGCCGGTGGCCGGAGAATAGGCGCTGGGTTTCATAATGGCAGTATTACCGGCCGCAATGGCATTGACCAGCGGTTCGATAGTCAAAAGGAAGGGATAATTCCAGGGGCTCATGATCAGCACGTTACCATAGGGAACGGCCTGACGGAAGCTACGGGAAGGAAACTGCGCCAAGGGCGTGGAAACCGGCTGTCTTTTAGACCATTTTTTCACATGGCGAAGCATGTAGGTGATCTCCGCCAGAACCAGACCGACCTCGCACATAAAGCCCTCGTAGGCACTTTTGCCCAGATCTGCCTGCAGTGCATTTTGAATCTCCGGTTCGTACTTTTTAACAGCGGCATAGAGCTTTTTCAGTTGTGTCTTACGAAAGGACACAGGTAATGTCTGTGCCGTATTGTAATAACTGCGTTGTTTTTCCAGCAACTCAGCAATGGCTTCTCTTGTCATAGGTTTATTCTCCATTCTCTATGATAAAACTAATATTATTGAATTCCAACCCAATGTCAAGTGTATAAGATAATAATCCATCAAAAAGCACCTTGCGGAACGCTGAGGACAGCGTTCCCTACAATAAAACAAGCCGTCGATCGAGATGATCGACGGCTTTCTTATCAGAAGGTACAAACATCTTGCTCAGCAGGGACGGCGGGTGTTACAGACAAAGCTGTGAGCACAGGGCCGATCTCTCCTGCGTATATGGGGTGACGCTCTGCGCGGATGGTAGCCTTCAGCATGATCCAGCTTCTGGACTCCAACTCAGAAATTCTATCATATGCACAAGGTACACCACAGAACTGGATATCATCAGCACAGCAGGTCATAACGAATCTGCCAGGACCAAACATACCATCCTGCTTACGGCGAAGCAGGGCGACCTGTGCCTTAAACTCCACGGTTTTGCCCGCATATTTCTGGGGTTCTTCGGTCACATCCCGATACCAGAGGGCATAGTCCTCATCCTTGATCTGGATCACAGGGGCATTGATATCAAAGGGCAAGGGATCTTCGATCTCGTCAAACTGGGTAGTGCCGTCTGTATAGTCATAGAGAATATCCATGCGACGGTTGGCGGCTCTGACCAGCTTATGCAGTTCCATGGTGTCCTCACCGGGCTCAAGCCGGTTAAATACCACCATTTGTCCGCCCACCAGCTTATCCATCACCAAACTGCGCATATTGGCATTATAGGTAATAAAGGTTGTAGCATCTGCGAACACGACCTCCTGTGCCACCACCCAATCCTCGGGGAAGCGGCTATACAGATCTCCCACCAACTGCATACCGTTCAGTTCCGCAACCACACGCTGGGCTTTATATTGCTTTGCCAGTTTCTGCAGTTGCTTGGTGGTAACAGTTTGCTGATCCAGAACTTCCAAATACACATTCTGGCTGGGATAGGTGGAAAGATCGTACTCCTCCTCACCCTCTTCAAACACCAGCAGCAGCGTACGCTCTCCGGTATTGAAACGAGGATCTTCCAGGGTCTGCTGAATGAATTTCGTTTTACCGGAATCTAAAAAGCCTGTAAAGGCATATACAGGAATCTGTACCATAGCTTACACTCCAAATACAGTTGCCACACCCTGAGCATCCAGGTTCGCACCAATGACACACAGTTTGCCGGTCACCGCGGCACTACCGGAACGAATAGAGCATTCACCGGGCACATAGTCAAAGTGAATCCAACCGCCCTCCGTATCTGCCACAATGCCCTTGGCACGAAGGATATAGCCAAAACGACCGCTATCCAAGCTCAACAAGGCTGCGCTCAGCTGGGCTTCTGTAAATTTCTTGTGGGTTTCCACGCCCCAGGAAGCAAATACTTCGTCGGCATGGTGGTCGTGACCATGGTCATGTCCACAGCAGCAATGGCCATCCTCATGATGATGGTCGTGGTGGTCATGGTCATGGTGGCCACAGCAATGGTGTTCTTCGTGGTCATGGTCATGGTGGCCACAGCAATGGTGCTCTTCGTGGTCATGATCATGATGGCCGCAGCAATGGTGCTCTTCGTGGTCATGGTCATGGTGGCCACAGCAATGGTGCTCTTCGTGGTCATGATCATGATGGCCGCAGCAATGATGTTCTTCGTGGTCATGATCATGGTGACCGCAGCAATGATGTTCTTCGTGGTCATGATCATGATGGCCACAGCAGCAATGACCGTCCTCATGGTGATGATGCTCATGATGATGGTGATGCTCATGTGCCATGTGCTCCAATTCCGCTGTCACGGAGGACACGCCCTCCATAGCCTCTACCAGCTGCTTACCGGTCAGCTGATCCCAGGGGGTGGTAACGATGGTTGCATGGTCATTCAGGGTGCGAATCAGCTCCACACCGGTATCCAGCTTCTGCTGTGCCACAGAATCGGTACGGGACAGAACGATGGTAGAAGCGGTCTCGATTTGGTTGTTATAGAACTCGCCAAAGTTCTTCATATAGACCTTGATCTTACCTGCATCCACAACCGCAACGGTATAACCCAAGGACACTTCCTCATTGGTGACCTTCTCCACAGCGGCAATCACATCGCTGAGCTTGCCAACACCGGAGGGCTCTATCACGATACGATCAGGCGCATACTGCTCCAGCACCTGGGTCAAGGCCTTACCGAAATCGCCCACCAGGCTGCAGCAAATACAGCCGGAATTCATCTCCGTAATATTGATACCGGCATCCTGCAGGAAGCCACCATCAATACCGATTTCGCCAAATTCGTTCTCAATGAGTACCAGCTTTTGACCGGCATAGCTTTCTGCAATCATTTTTTTGATCAGCGTGGTCTTGCCAGCGCCCAGAAAACCAGAGTAAATATCAATTTTTGTCATAGTAAACACCTTCTGTTTTGAAATATATATCATTATATCCTATTACAATAAAAAGTCAAATTGATATTTAGGGCTTTTGTTTTTTGTCGAAATGTGATAAGATATGTGTATCTGAGGATTTTTCAGAAAGAGGGTGAAAATTTGAGCAATTGTGTGATTTTTTGTGCCGGTGGTTTTCGGGAACTGATCTATCCCATCACATCGGAGGATTATATCATTGCCGCAGACGGCGGTCTCCGTCATGTGGAAAGTTTGGGACTAACGCCCCAGAGAATTCTGGGAGATTTTGACTCCCTGGGTTATGTGCCGCAAGATGCTCATTGTTTCCCTGTAGAAAAAGACGACACCGATGCCATGCTGGCCATTCGTCACGGTCTGGAATTGGGCTATGACCGATTCGTGCTATATGGTTGTCTGGACGGCCCTCGTCTGGATCATACTTTAGCCAATTTTCAAGCATTGCAATATTTAGCAGACAATCATGCCACAGGCTATCTGGTGGGCAATGCGTATATTGCCACGGTGATCCGAAATGAGCAAGTCTCCTTCTTGCCTGATTGCACCGGGATTCTTTCTGTATTTTGCATGGGTGCGGATGCCAAGGGAGTTACCATCCGGGGATTAAAGTACAACCTGGAAAACGGCATTTTGACTGCCGGATTCCCTCTGGGTGTCAGCAACCATTTCGTGGGTAAGGCGGCTTCTGTTTCGGTTATGGACGGAAGCCTACTGATCCTGTATGCCAAAGAGAACGGATTCCCCCAAAAGGAGGTATCCGAATGAGTAAATTCACCTATAGCGGATTAACTCAGGAACAGGTCCAACAGCGCATGGATGCCGGTTTATCCAACAAAACCTCCGTCGGTGTCGGGCGGACGGAATGGCAAATCATTCTGGCAAACAGCTTCACCTTCTTTAACCTGATCTTTGTGGTTATGGCGGTTTTAATGTTGTTGGTGGGATCTTCCATTCTGAATCTGACATTTATGGTAGTGGTGGTATTAAACACCGTCATTGGTTGTTTCCAGGAGATTCGTGCCAAACGAGCCGTGGACAAGCTTACCCTGGTAGCCGCCCAAACCGTAACCGCATGGCGAGATGGCAAGGAGCAACTACTCCGTTCTGATCTGCTGGTACAGGACGATTTGGTGGAATTTGGCCCGGGAGATCAGATTTGCGCAGATGGTATTGTCTGTGACGGTCTGGTATATGTCAACGAATCGCTGATCACCGGCGAGGCTGATCCCATTGAGAAAAATACCGACAGCATTCTACGTTCCGGCAGTTTTGTGGTGTCCGGTCATGCTACGGTAAAGCTGACCCAGGTGGGTGATGCCGCCTATGCCGCCAAATTGGCCGCAGAAGCCAAAGCAGATCCCAGAGCCGCAAAATCCGAGATGATGCGCTCCCTAGATCGGTTGATCCATTTCATTGCCTATTTATTATTGCCTGTGGGTATTCTGCTGTTTTTAGGACAGATGCAACACCCGGACAGCACGGTACGCACATCCGTAGAAGCGGTGGTGGCCGCATTGGTGGGTATGATCCCCGAGGGATTGTATTTACTTACCAGCGTAGCTCTGGCGGTATCGGCCATTAAGCTGACTAAGAAACGTGTGCTGGTGCAGGATATGAACTGCATTGAGGCTTTGGCCAGAGTGGATATTCTCTGTGTGGATAAGACCGGCACCATCACCGAGCCTGCCATGGATGTGGAGGCACTGGTGCCTTTGTATGACACAAAAGATTCTTTCTTGAAAACAATTCTATCTGCCATCTACGGCCAGCGTGAACCAGACAATGACACAGCACAGGCCATTGCAGAAGTATTTCAGGAGCAGACCCATTGGCTGTGCCAGGAATATATTCCTTTTGATTCCAAAACCAAGTGGTGCGGTGGTAGCTTCCGGGAGCATGGTGCATTTTTGATTGGCGCACCGGAATTTATTATGGGAGATGCCTACGCTTCCATTTCAGAACTGGTACTTCCCTACTCACAGACCGGCTCTCGTGTGTTGCTGATTGCCGCCTATGAAGATGCAACGATCCCCAAGCAACTGGATAGCAGGCAGGTTCGTCCCTTAGGCTTGGTTTTGCTGAGCAATCGCATTCGCCAGCAAGCCCAGGAAACCTTTGCCTATTTCGCAAAACAGGGTGTACATATCAAGGTCATTTCCGGTGACAATGCCCTCACAGTTTCCCAGGTGGCGCAACGGGCAGGCATTCAGAATGCCCAGCAGTACATAGATGCCCAACAATTGGAAACGCCCGAGGATTTCCGCCATGCGGTGGAGCATTACACAGTATTTGGCCGGGTAACACCGGAGCAGAAAAAAGCTTTGATTTTGGCCATGCAGGATCAAGGCCACACAGTTGCCATGACCGGCGACGGTGTAAACGATGTATTGGCCATGAAGCACTCCGATTGCGGTGTTGCTATGGCCAGCGGCGCACAGGCCGCCAGCCAGGTAGCACGGATGGTATTGCTGGATTCGGATTTTGCCGCCATGCCCCACATTGTGGACGAGGGTCGTCGGGTGATCAATAACATTCAGCGTGCCGCCACTTTGTTCCTGGTGAAGAACATTTTCTCCCTAGGATTGGCTTTGGTCACATTATTCACGGGACTCCGTTTCCCGTTGGAATCCTTCCATTTGAGTATTGTATCCTCTTTGACCATTGGTGTTCCCGGCTTCTTCCTTGCCATGGAACCCAATTACGAACGGGTAACCGGAAAGTTTCTGAAGACCACCCTACGCAGAGCCTTCCCCGGCGGTCTGACCGGTATGATCGTAGTTTTACTTTCCCAGATTTTTGTCACGTACAGGCATCTGCCCATTGGGGACGCCCAGACCATTGCCACTGCTATTTTGCTGGCCAGCGGTCTATTGGTGCTTTATAAAGTCTGCACACCCTTTAGCCGATTGCGGACCATGATCTGGGGAGCTATGTGCATCTGTGTGGTGGGTGCATTCTTTGTACTGCCCCCCATTCTGGGATATTTAGCCATCCGGAATCCGGATTCCTGGTTGGTGTTATTGGGCATGGTAGCTACTGTACCTTTGGTATCTGCCGCACTTCACGGAATCTTCCGTCTGGTGGATCGCATCACTGCAAAATAAAAATGTCACTGTGAACTTTGGGCTCACAGTGACATTTTTTCTTATTCTTCTGTCTCTTCAGGTTCTTCCTGTGTATCTTCTACAGACTCCTTGGATCCTTCCTCGGCCTGTGCAGCTACTACATCCACAAACAAGGATTTTGTGCTGGGCTTGAGCCATCTGTATGCCAGAATACCCAAAGCCGCGAAGCAGCTAACAGCAGCCAGAAGCTGGCTGACACGGAACGGACCCCAGTACAGGCTATCCGTGCGCAGACCTTCAATCAAGGTTCTGCCCAAGCCGTACCATGCTACATAGCTCAGCGCCATCTGTCCGTCATACTTGCGCTTCTTGGACAGGAAGTGCAGCAATACAAATCCCATCAGATTCCACAGGGATTCATACAGGAATGTGGGATGGAAATACTGGAACTTCTGGGTATAGTCGTTAAACAGACCCATACGCATAAAGAAATTGCCGGTAATTTCGCTGCCGAAGGCTTCTCGGTTGAAGAAGTTACCCCAACGGCCGATGAACTGACCAATCAGAAAAGCGATGGCAACTAGATCCAATACCGCCAAGGTACTGATCTTTTTGATCTTGCAATACACCACAATACCTACTGCAGCACCGATCACACCGCCATAAATGGCCAATCCGCCTTCCCAAATATGCAAAATGGAAACGGGATCTGCTGCATATATCTCCCAGGAGAAAATACAGTAATACAAGCGTGCGCAAATAATCGCAACAGGAACGATCCACAGAACACCGTCCAGGATATCATCCTGAGTCAGGCCAAACTGCTTGCTCCGGCGCAGCGAATAGATTACTGCCAGCATGAGACCTACGGCAATGATCAAACCGTACCAACGAATTTGCATGAATCCCAAATCAATGATTCGATTGGGATTGATCTCAATGCCCAGCCAGGGAAACGAGATGGTTGAATAGTCGGAAGGATTATACATGATTAGCCTCCTTAGGATAAATTACAGATAAACTACAGCGTTCAGGCTGAATTACACGTTCCAGGAATTCTAAAACTTCATCAACCTGTATCTGCTGATAAATAGACGGGAACCGGAAATAATCGAAACCGGAGAAATGATAGGCGCACATACGGAAGCATGTGGAATCAAAGCTATCCAGGTCACGCAATCTGCGACCCATGGCACTGCGTTTCATCCGCAGGAAATCTGCCTCACTAATTCCCTCTTTGAGCAAGTTCTTAGCCTGCTCCAAAATGGCATCTCGAACCTGTTCCGGATAGTCGCTGTCGCCACCGGCGGTTAGAATGGCCATGCCCTCTACCGTATCAAAGCCGCCACCAAATCCGGAATCGATAAGACCTTCATCGTACATTTTCAAATACAGTCCGGAGGACTCACCAAACAGGGCTTCTGCGGCCAGGTCGCCAACAAATTCCCGACGAATGGCCTCAGCCCCACGTTCCAGCGGCTCACATTTAAAGCCCAGCAGGAAGTTCGGCATTGCCACCTCCATCTGGCAGGTGGTCAAGGCTTCGGGGCAAGTCATTTCCTCTTGCCAGGTACGAACAGAAGTCACCTTCTCTTCCGGTTGCGCAGGCAAAACCTCCTGGGCAATGTTGCAAATCTCGTCCATGCTCACATCGCCCACAACGCACAGCAACATATTGTCCGGACGATAAAAAGCTCTATGGGTCAGAGACAAAACTTCCGGAGTGATTTCCCCAATGCTCTGGCGCGTACCCAGAATGGGATGGGTCACAGGATGATTGCGGAATGCCGCAGACACCAACCGTTCAAAGCTTTGAGTATCCGGGTTATCCAGATTCATATCAATCTCCTGCCCGATAATACCCTGTTCCTTTTGGACACTCTGCTCTGTGAAATAAGGTGTGCTGACAAATTCCAGCAACAGCCGCAAGGACTGATCAAAGCGGTCGGTACACATGAAATAATAGGCGGTCATATCATAGCCTGTAAAGGCATTGACATTTGCACCCAAACGAGCAAATTTCTCAGACACTTCCCCGTCGGGCATATCAAAAAGCTTATGTTCCAAATAATGGGCAATGCCGTCCGGCACGGTATAAGACTTGCCGTCTACGGTAAACTCCGTATGGATCGAACCCATATCTGCCACAAAATATGCCAGCTTACGGGTAAATCCCGGGCGATGCACCAGAATAATAGGCAAGCCATTGGGCAATGTATGGCGGAATACGGTTTCTGACAATTCGAGATAGAATGTTTTCTCCATTATTCCACCCCCTTCAGAAAATAAACAGAATGCAGTTTTAGGGTTTTGGCCGCCTCTGCAATTTCCGCCACCGTGGTCTGTTCCACAGCCTTGTGGTAATCTTCCGGTGTCATACTCAGACCACTGAGCGCATTACTGCCGTAATATCCCTCAATGGCAGCTGCAGAATCGTGCACACCACGAAGCTGACTCAGCATAGCCTCTTTTGCACTTTCCAATTCCTCGGGTGTAATCTCCCCTGCGCAGCATTTTTTCAGCTGACTCAGCACTTCCTGGCGGACAGTTTCGTCCTTATCAAAATCAATACCTGCTGAAACAGTCATGATACCCTTACTACCAAAAAAGGTAGAACCTATATCATAGCATAGAGACATTTTCTCCCGGATGACAGCAAATAACTTTGCTGTCATACAGCCGCCAAAAATAGCATTGCACAACTGCATGGCCACAAAGCGAGGATCCCGGATGGTAATATCAGACACAAAGCCCATGGACAATCTGCCTTGGCTTACTTCCATGGACTCCGTCTTTTGACCAGGATCGCAAGGACAATAGGGTGTCTGGGCAGGAAGGGTCATACAATCTCTTTGGATGTTGGCAAACATGGTTTTTAACCGATCTGCCAATTCCTCCGGCTGTGCAGAACCCACATAGAACATCTCCACAGGGCTGGTTCTGAGCAGCTCCTTATAATGTGACCAGGCATTTTCCGGGGTCACCTGTTTTACATACTTACTGCCGCCCAATCTGGGAACACCGTAGGAATCATTTTTACACATCATTCCTATGAGTCGATCAGCCGCATAGGCTCGCTTATCATTTCGCTGCGCCTCAATAGCAGCCAGCAAATTTCGTTTTTCGCCCTCTACGAAATCCTTACAGAAGCAACCGTTTTCCTGTAAAGGCTGCAAGAACAACTCCTGCAAAAAGTCGATCATCGGTTGCAGAATCTCGTCTCCGGGCATGGCATATTTTTCCTCAATAAAGCCGCAGACCAGACCGGTGGTATGGTAATCTCCCACCTTGCGCACAAGCACACCCACAGATGCACCATACAGGTCATCCAGCCGCAGGGTGATCGCACGCAGATCCGGGCTGTTCTGCGTTCCTCGAAGCAAAATAGCCGGTATAATCGCATTCAGCGCGGCTTCCTCTTTTTTGATAGGACGCACAAACTGAATGCTGAGACAGCCCTGTTTAAACCGGGTATCCGTAAAGCAACGAAGTACCACACCGGGCTGTAATTCCATGGTCTTTATCATAAATTCTCCTGGGTTTTATTTTGTTCCAGCCAAATCAGCAACACGGCAATATCCGCAGGGCTGACACCGGAAATTCTGCCTGCCTGTCCAATGGACATGGGACGGATCTCGTTCAGCTTCTGACGAGCCTCCATACGCAGGCCGGCAATGGTCTCATAATCCAGGTCTGCAGGCAATTGGCGGCTCTCTTCCTTACGGAATGCTTCCACCTGTTTTTCCTGTCGTGCCAAATAGCCGGCATACTTCACCTGGATCTCCACCTCCTGGGTCACCGCCAGAGGGAGTTCGGGACGATCGGTATCAAAGGGTGCAAGATCCTCATAAGTTACCTGAGGACGGCGCAGAAGGTCTGCCAGGCGCGCGGAGTTTGCCACAGGGGTAGACTCCCGGGTTTCCAGCATAGCATTCAGGGCTGGGCTGCCGGGAACACCGCTGGACTCCATTCTGCGAATTTCCTTTTGCACCGCTGCATATTTATCCTGCACCTGCTGCAAACGCTCCGGGCTGACCAAACCAACCGCTGCACCCAGATGGGTCAGTCGCTGATCGGCATTGTCCTGGCGATGCAGAAGTCTATACTCAGAACGGCTAGTCATGATGCGGTAGGGTTCTTCTGTACCCTTAGTGACCAAATCATCGATCAGCGTACCAATATAGCTGGTATCACGGGTTAAGATAAACGGATCTTTACCCTGTAATTTCAAGGCCGCATTGATGCCTGCCACTAAACCCTGTACAGCAGCTTCCTCATAGCCGGAAGAACCGTTGAACTGGCCTGCGCCATACAGACCCGGTACGGTTTTGCACTCCATGGTGGGCAGCAAAGCGGTAGGGTCAACACATTCGTATTCAATAGCATATGCAGGGCGCATCATCTCCGCATTTTCCAAACCAGGAATGGTGCGCAGCATTTGCAATTGCACATCCTCAGGTAAGCTGGAAGAGAAACCTTGAATATACATTTCCTCTGTATCCAAACCGCAAGGCTCAATAAACAGCTGATGCCGCTGTTTATCCGCAAAACGCACGATTTTGGTCTCAATACTGGGACAATAACGAGGGCCAACACCGGAAATCGTTCCATCGTACATAGGGCTACGATGAAGATTATCCCGAATAATGCGGTGTGTCTCCTCGTTGGTATAGGTGAGATAGCATACTGCTTGATTATATACATCGCCCTGGGTACGGAAAGAAAAAGGCTCTGCTACCGGGTCACCTGGCTGCAATTCCATTTTAGAAAAGTCAATACTGCGGCGGTTGATTCTGGGAGGTGTACCGGTCTTAAATCGACGCAAGGGCAAGCCCAATTCACGCAAACGGTCGGACAAGCCAATGGAGGCATGCATGCCGTCCGGTCCTGCGGATTGAACGGATTCACCAATGACAATGGTACTATCCAGATAAGTACCGGTGGCGATGATCACAGCCTGTGCCGTGTACTCTGCGCCCAGCTGGGTGCGCACACCGCTCACATGACCATCTGTCAAGAGAATATCCGTGATCTGCGCCTGCTTTAACTGAAGTCTTTCCTGCTTCTCCAGGGTATGCTTCATATATTCCTGATATCTGCGGCGGTCTGCCTGGGCGCGCAGAGAATGCACAGCAGGGCCTTTGCCACGGTTCAGCATTCTGTACTGGATGCAAGCCGCATCCGCAGCCAAGCCCATCTCACCGCCCAGAGCATCCAATTCACGGACAAGGTGTCCCTTGCCTGTGCCGCCAATGGCGGGGTTACAGGGCATATTACCCACGCTGTCCAAATTGATGGTAAACAGAATGGTCTCTAAGCCCAGACGGGCAGCAGCCAAGGCCGCTTCGATTCCTGCGTGTCCGGCACCAATTACCGCAACCTGACAGGATCCAGCAAAATAGGTCATACAGTTTCTTCTTTCTTCTTTTCTTCGGGAGGCATGACAAAAGGCTTGCATACCACCTCACAACGGTTAATGGGTGTACCCAGACCGTGGAACTTTTCCTCATAGCCGGTCATAATACCCACAATACCGTTTGCATGGAGATCACGGGTCAGATTATTGACCTGCAGGCCACAAGCGGCAAACTCTTCCACGCTGAATTCAAACAAGGGCGCATTGTCGGTTTTGAAATGGAATTCACCACCGGTTTTTACTACACGGCAGTACTTATCCAGGAAACCACGGTGGGTCAGACGACGTTTTGCGTTCTTCTTACGAGGCCAGGGATCGGGGAAGTTAATGAACAGGCGGTCGATTTCCTCTCCTGCAAAAATTTCCTCAATATTAGCCACATCCATATCAATGTAAAATACATTGGTCAAGCCCATTTCCTTTGCCTTCTCCATGGCAACCACCATGGCTTCCCGGCAACGCTCCACGGCGATCATCAATACATCGGGATTGGCCTGGGCGGTCTCTGCAGTAAACTTACCCTTGCCGCAGCCGACCTCTACCCACAAAGCGGTGCAATCCGGCTTCAGGCTACGCCAATTACCCTTTTTCAGAGCAGGTTCTACAATCCGGAACGCACTGCATTTTTCCATGCGAGGCTCCAGATTACGCATTCTTCTCATTCTCATATATGTGTCCTCCAGTTGATTCTTCTCCTAATCGCATATTATAGCACAAAGCACGGATACAGTCAATTTCCCTTTTCTTCTTTTCCGCTGACAAAATTCGATTGTTTTTGCAAGTCTTATGCAGTACCCTATGAACAGGCGGAAATGACCCCAAATGCGACACTCCGCCCCACCGCTGTGGCTCCCACGCAGCGGTGTTTTTATTTGGTTTAAAATTATGCCCTCATCCATCAAAAAGGCTGGCTCTTTTGGTCAGTCTTTTGACACCTTCTTCCGGGAGAAGGCACGAGTGGGGCAAACCCCTTCATCGCGAAGTGAGATCATTGCAGAAGAACAACAGCCGGCTCAAACGAGCCGGCTGTTGTTTGTTATTCGCTTATGGGAATGTCAATGATGGGGAAAATGTTTTCCAATTTCCATTCCTCGATGATATGACTGAAGCGGTTGCACAAGTTTCTGACCGCAGTTTTCTGGGCATCGCTATAACCGGACCAGGCGGCATCTACCATCTGCAGAGTCTGCTTCATAGAAGTGGTCTGCTGGCCGCAGGTCTTGGTATAGGTCTCGCCATTCACATTCAAGGTCACAAATGCGGTAGCATGGATATCCATTTCACCGCCGTTGTTTGCCAGGATGTTCTTCAGCCGCAAGGTCATGGCAGAAGCTGCCTTTGTACGAGTGATCACTTGATCCTCGGTGACCCACAGGTTGAAGCCCATTTCTACGACATAGCCCTGTACGGTTTCGTCGCCTACCAGGGCTGCCTTATAGCCCAAAGCATCGTTCTTGGGATCTAAGGTGATATGGGTAATGGTCACATCATAACTATGGGCAGAGTACACATTGTCACTACCCACCACCAGATAGGTGATGCCATCGGCTTCTGTGAAGGTCTCCACATTGCCGGTCACAGCAGCTGTACCGCCGGTGCAGGTATCGATCAGATTTAGCTTGCCGCCCTCAGCTACGGTCACGTTGGAGAGGCTATAGCCTGCCAGATCGATGGTCACATCGGTCGAAATGGTGATGGCTTCATCGGTATCAGCAAGCATGGTAATGGTCTGGCCGTTGGCATTTTCAGCCGCCTCGGTGACGGTAGAATAGACAGTCTCCCCTACCTGTGCCACATCACTTCTCTTGGGCGCAGGCAGTTGCACCGTAAACAGGTTTTCGTTGATATACTCATCCTCACCATTTTTACCATGACCGGGAGCGAAGAAAGAAACTTCTGTCTGCTGACCATCTGCGGTAAATCGCATCAGCGCAAGCATACCTACACCGCCAAAGCCTGTATCCAGCCACTGGCCGTCAATCAGCATCTGGACAACCTGGTTACCATTGACACCTGTGTCATATCGGGTCACGATATCATCCATGCCAACGTGTCCGCAAAGGGTCATGATGATGTTCTCATGCTGGCTGACGAACTCATCCCACATTTCCTTTGCGCCATTGGGATCTTCCTTGCCTTCCTCATACAAGAAGCCGTAAGAAGGATTCAGAATGTAAGAACCATCCTCGTTCATGTACCCATGGGTGGCCAGGATCACCTGGTGATTGGGGTGGGCCTCAATGATTTCACTTGCCCACTGCAGTACAGAATCACGGGGCGCATACTCAAAACCAAAGACCAGGTACTGGTTGCCGCAGGCCTCAAAGGTATGCCAATTGTTCTCCACACCGCCGTCGTATGTGCCGCCAAAGCCAGGCTGGTTATCATAGATATTGCCGAAATACTTATTCATTTCCGTCAGATTACGGTAGCCATAGTCTGCATACTTATAGCTGCCGGGAATGAAGTACTCATGGTTGCCGGGGACGAAGGAATAAGGAACGATACCCTGGATCTTTTCCAAAACTTCCAGAGAAAGGAGCCATTCCTTCTCAGAGTTGTAGTCGGTAATATCACCCAGGTTGATAGCAAACTTAATATTTTCCTTTTCGGCATTATCTGCAATCCACTGATAGATTCGATTCAAATCCTCGGGATGGAGTGCTGTCAATACCTGCTGGTCAGGAATCACGACGATGGAATAAGCACCGGGCTCAGAAGTATCTTCTGTCCAGTTCACCACTCTCTTATACTGGACAATGGCATTGTCATTGCCGGACAAATCGCTAAAGGTAGTGGGATTTGTCTCCGTCAAGGGTGCATTGAGCATCAGACCATCCACGCTCTGGGTATAAGCAGTATTCATGCTGCTTTGGATCTGTTGGGCACTCAAAGCCTTATTCCAAATTCGCAGATCACCCAAAATACCCATGAAGGGGTTGCCCACATACAGTTTCTGAAGGGCAATATCCTTCAATTCCACATTTTCTGTCACATGAACCGCTGTGCCGTTCACATAGCAGGTAATGGTCTTAGCGCTTGCATCGCTGACGAAGGCAACGTGTGTCCAATCGCCGGTATTTACCTTGGTATTGGAAACAACGATCTCCGTAACCTTATCGTTTTCATCCTTCCAATATAGACGAGGTGCGCCTGCGCTGGTCACGCTGAATTCATAGCGAGTAACCAGGTTATTCTGCACGATCATATTGGCAGATTTCACGGCCTTAGGGATCTTCACCCATGCTTCAATGGTATGATCAGGAGAAATATCAGATTCCTTGGAGGTGATCCAAGTCTTGTTCTGGGAGAAATTGAAGCCTTCATTTGTATACTGCGTCTGCTCAGGCTGCTCCTGAGGCTGCTCCGCAATTCCGTCGGTCCATTCAACACCAACTGCCAATGTACCGTCATTACCGGCGGATGCAGAATCCTTGATGACAGTGCCGTTTTGCTCATCCAGCTTCCAGTAGCTCATAAGGCCTGCTTCTGTGCCGGAGAGGGTCACATTCATATTGGCCTTGATCTCTTCGGCAGTTCTGGTGGTACTCCACAAACGGACATCACGGAGTGCGCCGTCCAGGTAGTTAACATTTTCACCGCCATATTCGCAATAACCCAATGTAGGCACTCTGGTAGACGGCGTATTCAGCACGATTTTTTCGCTTTCTACAGAAGCAGCCTCGGCACCGTTAATGTAATATTTCACGATGCCCTCTCCACGGGTAATGGCCACATGGACCCAATCACCCGTCTTAACGGATGCGCCCTTTGCAGTAGAATACTGGCCCTTAGCGTTCTTTTCATACCACCAAAGTCTGCCGTTACCGTCAGTAAACAGCGCCCAATCACCCTTCTGGGCATCAGCGGTATAAGGACCGGTAAAGGCGCTGATAATGCCGGTTCTGGATGCTGCAGTATTCTTATCTACCTTGACCCATGCCTCTACCGTCTGCGGGATATAGTCTGTTCCCTTGCTCAAGGATGCTACTACACCACGATTGCCGGCAAATTCCAGACCCTGGCTGTCATCCAGCCATGCGGCATCCAGGGTGCCATGGTTGGCGGTAGCAGTAGAGTCAGCAACAGTAACACCGCCCAGCTCGTCCAGCTTCCAGTAGCTCATAAGGCCGGTTTCTGTGCCTTCCAATTCCGCGTACATGTCTGCACGGATCTGCTCTGCTGTTCTGGTGGTGGTCCACAGACGAACATCGCCCAAAGCACCATCTAAGTAGTTATAGTTTTCTCCACCGTACTCACAGTAGCCCAGAGTAGGCACCTTGGAAGAGGTCTCGCCTAATACAATTTTAGCACTTTCTACAGAGGCCTCTTCTTTGCCGTTAATATAATACTTGATAATGCCCTCATCACGGGTAATGGCCACATGGGTCCACTCTCCGGTCTTTATAGTGGCACCCTTTGCAGTAGAATACTGACCATTGGCATTCTTTTCATACCACCACAAATTACCGTTTGCACCGGTAAACAGCGCCCAATCACCCTTCTGGGCATCAGCAGTATAAGGACCGGTGAATGCGCTGATAATGCCGGTTCTGCTGGCAGCACTATCTTTATCCAGACGAATCCATGCTTCCACAGTCTGGGGTACAGTTCCAGAAGCCTGGCTCAGTTGAACCTTTGCGCCTACTTCGTTAAATTCCAGACCCTCATTCAGCATAGAGCCTTCTGTCCAGGACAGACCTGTATTGCCTGCAATGGTACCATGGTTACCGGTGGAAGCAGAATCCCAGAAAACAGTACCTGCCTGCTCATCCAGACCCCAATGGCTCATGAGTCCGGTCTCGTTACCGGAAGCCTCAGTAAACATATCCTCCTGGATCTGGGCATCGGTTCGGGTTGTGCTCCACAAGGTCACATCACCGATCTGACCCTGCATATAATTGTAATTCTCTCCACCATACTCACAGTAACCAATGGTGGGTGCTTTATTGGATGCGGTATCGAGTACAACAGTACCGGTTTGGGTTGCAGCCAAAACACCGTTCACATAGTATTTGACACAGCCCTCGCTACGGGTAACAGCAACGTGCACCCATTCGCCGGTCTTGATCGTTGTTCCCCTTGCGGAAGAATACGAACCCTGTGCGTTCTTTTCGTACCACCACAGTACACCGGATCCATTGGTAAACAATGCCCAATCGCCCACTTTAGCATCTGCCGTATAAGGACCGGTAAATGCACCAATGATTGCTGTGCGAGGAGCGGTGCTGTCGGGGTCTACTTTCACCCATGCCTCAACGGTCTGCGGAATGGTACCGGTTGCTTTGTTGAGCTGTGCCTTAGCACCGGCTTCAGAGAACTCCAAGCCCTGATGCAGTTTCTCAGGAACCTCACGATCATAACCGATCTTGAAGTTATCAAAGCAGGTGTCGCTATTGTTAACACGCAAGCCAACAGAACCCACCAGATCCTGAGGATCGCATGCATATACGGTCTGTACATACTTGGCAGAATTGCTCACCAAGCTTAAGGTAACTGTGACCATATCTTCTTCAAAGTCTACACGCAGATTCAGCGGCTCTTTTACACCGTTTTTAAACAACGCGTTGCCGTTGCCGGTCTCAGAGATCAGCCGATTATGTTCCTTCCAAACCGGGAACTCACCGGTAACCAGATCGATACGGTTGGGCGCATCACTCCAACCGGTGCAGAACGACTCTACCAAAAATGCCAAAGCATCGATCTGATCATTAGCATTGCCTGCATTGGATGCACCAATGTACAGTGTGGCATTGATCAAGCCGGAAGGTCCAGGGATGATATCCACAGACACAGACTTAATGTCCTGTGCATCGGTTTTTGCAATGGCTTTCAACTCACCTTCCGCACCGGACGGAACAAGCATTCCATCCTTAATAGAAAAGCTTGCTGCACCAGAAGCGTACATGTCAAAATCTGCCGCCTGAGATGCGGATTCAAAATCCCATGTCGCATAACTTGCGGCGACAGCGTCCTTTGCAGCCTTTACAGGAAAACTGATCC
>JAFYVL010000060.1 GCA_017549125.1 Oscillospiraceae bacterium
ATAGGCTGACTGAGGGGTTTACGGAAGTTTGAGATCTGCAAACCCCTCCGTCATGGCTTTTCGCCATGCCACCTCCCCTACAGGGGAGGCAGATTGCCACACCAGTGACATCGGTCACTGGCTCGCAATGACGCATCGAAATAACAGTACGATAAATTGGAATTTATTTCACAATATCATCCATGTTATACAGGCCGGCAGGTTGACCAACCATGAACCGGGCAGCATCCAATGCGCCCTCGGCAAACAGGGAACGATCCTGTGCCTCATGCTTCAAGGTAATCAGCTGCGTACCGGTGTTGATAATCACCTCGTGGATACCAACAGTATTGCCCATTCTCAAGGAATGAATACCGATCTCCTGCTTGGTGCGCTTGCCGTTTTCGTGGCGACCTACCAAGAAGGTGGCATCCTCACGGACATTCTGCACAGCCTTTGCCAGCATCAAAGCCGTACCGCTGGGAACGTCCAGCTTCTGGTTGTGATGGCTTTCCACAATCTCAATATCCGCATCCGGGAACATCTTGGCTGCATCTGCCGCCAGACGGCTCAGCACCGCAATACCCAGAGACATATTACCGCTACGGAACACAGGGATCTGCTTGGCAGCCTCAGAAATGGTGTCCAGTTCTTCCGCTGTATGGCCGGTGGTACAAACGATCACTGGCAGATTCTTGGCGATGCCGTAGGCCAGCAGATCGCCCACGCCGCTATGGTGAGAAAAGTCGATGATGCAATCTGCCTGGCCGTCAAATTCCGCCAGCTTCTTCAGCATACCGGGCTCTTCCACAAATGCATCCACCATGGCAGCCACTTCAATATTCTTTTCCTGTGCCATATTGCGCAGGGCTCTGCCCATGCGGCCACCGGCACCGTTAATGATGATTTTCATATCTTTCTCCTTGTTTTCATGTACGGGAGGGTCAATGACCCTCCCCTACCGATACACTGTTATACCTTTAAGCCGACCTCACGCATACAAGCCAACAGATGCTGCTCGTGCGCCTCCTCCATGGGAGTCAAGGGCAGACGCAGGCTGTTCTCGCAGAAGCCCATAGCAGCCATAGCGGCCTTTACGGGGATGGGGTTGACCTCGCTGAACAGCGCATTGGTCAGCGCCAGATACTTCTTCTGCATTTCCATAGCGCCCAATACGTCGCCTTCACGCATCTTGCGGCACATCTCGGAAGTTTCCTTAGGCAGCACATTGGACAGCACAGAGATTACGCCCTTGCCGCCGCAAGCCATGATGGGAACGATCTGGTCGTCGTTGCCGGAGTAGATATCCATAGCATCGCCCACCAAAGTAGCGGTCTCCACCACGGAGGAAATATTGCCGTTGGCTTCCTTAATAGCGGTCAGGTTGGGAACCTTGGACATCTTAGCATAGGTAGCAGGCGCGATAGACACACCGGTACGGCCGGGCACATTGTAAACGATCACGGGCTTGGTAGAAGCCTCAGCGATTGCGGTATAGTGGGCAACCAGACCGTTCTGGGTTGCCTTGTTGTAATAGGGAGTTACCACCAGAACACCGTCATAACCCATTTCACAGGCATGTTGGGTCATCTGGATGGCATAAGCGGTATCGTTAGAGCCGGTACCGGCGATCATGGGAACACGGCCTGCAGCTGCCTCCAAAGAGAAGCGCAGAACTTCCTTATGCTCGGCATCGGTCATGGTAGAACCCTCACCGGTCGTGCCGCAGATCACCAGCGCATCAATACCCTCCTCGATCTGCCAATCAATCAGTTTCTTCAAAGCAGGATAGTCCACCTGACCGTCCTTAAAAGGGGTGATCAACGCAGTTGCTGCACCTTCAAAAATAGTTGTCTTAGCCATAATCAATTCCTCCTATAATCCAGTAGGGTGGGGACTTGCTCCCACCATGTATTGACAATAAAAAATACCGATGGAAATTCCATCGGCTACCATAACTCACCAAGCCTACGCAGCCGCAGGGAACCAGTGAATCATGATAGCACTCCGCTTATGCGACAGTCAGAGAGATCTTATTCCCCATGACCAGGAAACCTTGCGCCTCAGTTCCTTCGGCGGCACTCCCTTTCCCTACCGTCACAGCCCTTGCGAAGGCCTCCCGACGGCGGTAATTTTGACATGCCGCACCTCTATCATGCATACATTATTTATGATTCTACATTTTATCACGAAATAGGATAACTGTCAACCTTAATTCCAATTTGTCGCTTTGCTCAAAATTGGAATAATGAAATTTGCCTATGGCAAATGAAATTCCCTTATGGGAATGAAATTGCTGTCGCAATGAAATCGAAGCTAACGCTTCGGTGATGGTATTTTTGAAATTGCGATTTCAAAAATCATTTTAAATAGGTCGCCACAGGCGACACCTTCACTTTCACGAAGTGAAAATTTCATATTGCAAAGCAATATTTCATCGCGTAGCGATTTCACCGACCAAAGGTCGATTTCATTATTTCAATTTGTCGCCCAGCGATAAATTGAAATCTACACTTCTGACATATAATTCAGTGCCAGAATGCGCCAGCGTTTGCCGTCGTATTCAAACACATTGATGGCGCAGTTTTTGTTATACAGACCGCCCATGTCCACATCCCCCAGCACATTGCGGAGCATACAGTTGAGCGTACCGTTATGGGCAAACACCGCCACATTTTCAAAGCATTCCTTCTCCAGCATCCCTTGGAACTGTGCCACACGGTCGCAGACCGCCTGGGTGCTTTCGCCCCCAAACAGGGCATAATTCTTGGTTAATAAATATTCTTTCTCCAATTCCTTGGGATAATCGCCAAACTTTCTGCCAAGCACATAGCCCACGTCATATTCCCGCAGTAAGGCGGTGGTATGCAGATCGCAACCGGGCAAAGCCAGTTTTGCTGTGTCCATGGCACGGCTCAAATCGCTGGAATAGACCCGATCAAAGGGAATTTTCTCCAGGATCGGTTGCAATGCCTCGGCCTGCGCCCGACCTTCCTCGGTCAATTTCACATCGGTCTGTCCTGCATAAATTCGGTCCACATTGGCAGTGGTCTGCCCATGGCGGATAAAGAATACTTTCATAAATGACACCTCTATTTTGATTATAGCATATAAAATGAAATATTGCTACAAAAACAAAACCTGCACAGCAAATCGGTCTGTGCAGGAAAGGCTATGTTATTTTTTGTACAGCACCTCGTCATTGACCGGAATACTGCCATTGGCGGTTTCATATTCCTTCACGCATTGCTGTGCCAGGTATTCCAACTGCGCATTCAAAGATCGCATATTATCCTTGGCAACATAGGTAATTTTGTAAAGTAACTCCGGATCAAAACGGATGCCGGTTTGAATTTTATTTGTCGCCATGATAACACCTCGCTAAAATTATGATAACAGTATACCAATCGTATGCTTGAATTTATACAAACAGAGTGTTATCATAATAGGTGCAATTTAATTACCGGGAGGCGAAAGAACCATGTTTGACTTATTAGAGGAAATTGGACAGGCAAGAGAACCCACTTGCCTACTGACTCCCAAAGCAGAAAACTGCCGATACCAAAGGTAAATAAAGCAAGCGCAGCAAACTCAATGCTTTTCAACCCCATGCCTTCAACCAGCAGCACCTTACCGAATTTCCAGGTAAAGGTGCAGCCAAGGAACCAAAGCCATAGCAAGCACGATACAACAATAATCGCAATTCTCATATGTTACCGCTCCAATCTGAAGGTCAAGGCATCGTATGTTTTTCCTTCCACCTCACGAATACCACCATAGCGGTTACACTCTGCAAAGCCCAGTTTGGCAGCACAGCGAATCATCCGGGTGTTGCCAGACCAAGTCTGTGTGTACAGTTCGGTTATACCGCTGTCAAAATAGTACTTAATAAAGGCCAGGAGCGCATTTGTGCCGATACCATGACCCCACACATCGGGTTCGCAGATATCAATGCCGATGGCACGATAGACGGTTTGTCCATCCTGGATCTCACCGATCCATTCGTAATGTTCATCGATGGGATAAGAGCTGACCCAGCCAATGTGTCTGCCATTCCATTCAATTTCAAACTTCCAGCGACGAACATCATTGGAGGAGAATTATTACCTCAGTGGAGAGCGCCGGGTAAGGCTCTTTGATCGTCCGCAGTTTGATTATTTCTTTGGACAATTCACCGTGTTATCGCTTGAAGAGATCCGTACTGTGCGGTTTCATAATCCAAGAGACCATTGGGAGTTCATCCTTCGGAAAGGTATAGAGCATGAGGGTAATATGTGAATTGAATGACCGCATCATTCTGGGACAAGATGGAATGTCTACAAAGGCCCCCAGATTGACTGCGCGTGCTATTTTAAGAAACCAGGACGGCTTGTATGCAGTTCTGCACGCAAAAACGTTTAATTGGTATAGCTTTCCGGGTGGTGGCATCGATCAAGGCGAGGATGTCCTGTCCGCGCTGCGACGCGAGATCCTGGACGAGACGGGATGCTCTTGTGATGTTATTGAGGAATTGGGAATCATCGACGAAAACAGGGCGTGTATGGACTATACACAACGGAGCTTTTACTTTATCGTGACCACGACTCACCAGCCGGGAGAGAGGCATCTGACCATGGATGAACAAGAGGTCAATTCTGTGCTGTACTGGTGCACCTATGACGAGATGGTAAGGTTGATTACAACGCAGGACTTTGATTGGGCAAAAGGAAAATATCTGAAAGCGCGGGATGTTGCGGCATTGAACGAATATACCAAGCTGATAAGTGGTCAGAATTCGCCTTTGTAGCCAACACAAATCTTTTCAGCGATGCCTACCTCGTTCTGGAGGCACAAATCCGCTACAAAGCCGAATCACAAAATTACACCCCAGGATGCTGCGGTTTCTAATCATGAGAAACCACAACACCCTGGGGTAAAACTTTGCTCAAATTTCACTTGGGATTTGCAGATTTGATATTATGCGCTATAATAAAAAAAATAGTGAGAGTTTTCCTCATTACTTTCGTCTAAGTAAGTGAAAGGGATAAACAGAACCTTTCGGAAAGGAGTAAGTCAATGGATAACGGTGCAAGTAGCTACCTCCGTTTCCTTGATGGTGATGACAATGCTTTTGTTTCGATCATTAGGGACTATAAGGACGGATTGATCCTTTATCTTGATAGCTTTACTCATAACATTTACATAGCGGAAGATTTGATGGAAGATACTTTCGTGAAGATTGCCACAAAGAAGCCTGCTTTCTATCGTGGCTCATCCTTCAAAACCTGGTTGTACGCAATCGCTGGAAATATTGCACGGGATTGGCTGCGGCGGAATCGTCGGAAGATCACAGTTTCGATTGACGATATTTCAGCAGACTTGATTGCAGAGGATGATTTGGAACGGCAGTATCTTCGGGAAGAACGGTGCATAGCTACCCGTAGAGCACTCCGCAAAATCAATTCGGACTATGCACAGGTGTTGTATTTGGTGTACTTCGAGGGTTTCACCAATGAGCAAGCCGCAAAGGTTATGAGAAAGAGTAAGCGTCAGGTAGAGAACCTTATTTATCGAGCAAAGCAGTCACTAAAATCGGAACTTGATAAGGAGGGCTTTACTTATGAAGAGTTATAATGAAATTGCTCATAATGTATTCCGGCGGCGGGATGAGTATGAGTGCAAGCAGCGCCACAAAGAAGTTATTTATCGTCGGGTTTCCACTGCAATGTCTGCCATTGCAATCGTAGTGATGCTCTTGTTCACTGTCGGCACAGGTTATGTGCTCGCCGCCAGTTTGGGCATTATTGATGATTTCCTCGGGATATTCAGGAACCGAACTGATGTACCTCTCTCTACTAATCAGCAGCAGTTTCTGGAAGATGCCGTTGCGGAAATTGGCGAGAGCATAAGTTGTAACGGATATACTGTAACAGTACAAGGCGCTTTTACGGATGGAACGGTAGCGTATGTTCTTGTAGATGTAGAAGCACCGGAGGGCGTTGCAATTGATGGCTTGGGAATCGGTTTTGACACTGGTGCGAAAGAAATCATCAGAGGCGATCATCCGGAAAAGCTGCTGAACATTACTGGTCTTAGCATTGCCTATATTCCTGTGGATGATAATGATAATAAGGATAGCACTGCTTCCGTATTGATTCAGATTAGTTGCGTCCGCTTGAATGGCAGCACATATTCTTTTGCAGATGGATATTCCCGGTATTTGGAGCTGAAAGATGTCCATTTCTATGGGGACGAATATCCCTATGCTCGTACAACCATATCGGAAGGAAACTGGAATTTTGAGATTGTGTTCAATGAAGTGCAGGAAGGCGAAGTAGAACTACTGACGGCACCGATCCGTATGCAGATTCAGCGGATTACGGTCTCTGATTATGTAGATGCAACTGTTTCCTCCATCCAGCTGAAAGGCATGGGTGTAATTTGCTACTATACCATTGATTCTGATGACATTCAAGAACCCGGTGACTTTGGTGATATTCAGATCGTGATGAAGGACGGAAGAATTGTGAATGCCTATCCCAAGAGTGCTACATCTGTCGAGAATGGTGCACCTGGAGCTAATACCTTCTGCTGCTACTACATCGCACAGGCACCGATTATTTTTGAAGAAGTCGATCACATTGTTATTGGCGAGGATGTTGTGATCCCTATGCCGCAGGATTATTCCGTAGAGTAAGGAGTGTTTATTATTCGAAAGACGGCGAAACCAAGCAAAGGTTTCGCCGTCTTGTGATAAAATGATGCATTTCTCAAATAAATATGTGACCCACAAAGCGAAATCTTCGTCTATAATAGTGAAAAGGCCTTTATCACTGATGAAAAAATGATTGCCCAGCCGTCATCTGCTATCGGGGGCTTATTACCGTATTAGGTTAAATATCGCTGATCCGCATCTGCGCCCACAGCAATCCATTCCTCAAAAATTCTTCTCGAAACAGCATCTACGATACGACTACCTGCTGCTTCGTCAGAAATGAATTCCAAGATAAATTCTCTGGACAGACCATCGTCAATTAATGTGCGGTTATTTTCGTGATATGAATTTCTAACTCGTCGGTCTACGCGTTTAAGCATATCCTTCAATGTAGCTTCGCTTTCAAGGACAGCTTTGTAGGGCGCGTTTTCAAACGCCTGCTTTACATATTCCGCAAAACCGTCGGTGTATCTTTTTTCAATTTCATCGCACTGGTATCCTCGGATACCCTTGAAGCTGAAGGTCCAAATCACATAAAAATATGCAAAAGTTGAAGTTACCAATTTTACTTGATCATACGGAATCTGTGCATTCTGGACGATGTTCTCTATGTTTTTCCATTCTTTAGTTACTGCTTCAAACAGTTCTGGTGCTACTTTGTCTGCAGAAAACGGGGTTTTATCGGAAAAGCATGCGGGTTGAACATCTGTGTTCTCGGTACCGTAAATATTAAACCACAGCGTAGCAATTTCAGAGGAATCTTTTGCGTTGTAAAGCTTGTATTCGTCAATAGCGTAACTAACCCTGCAGTTTTCGTCGGTCAAATGAAGAGACGAATTTCTTTTATAAGTAATTTCTTCAACGCCGGGGATTTTTAATGCGTTGATATAGTCGCGCACACCACATACGCCGTCAACAAGCAAGGGACTGTTAACTGTACCCGCATCTACTGTGTCCGGCTTAAATCGCCATGCATTCTTTTGGATTCCTTCAACTGTTTCAATATAGGAGTCGACAAAACCTCTGTACTGGCGCACTGCATCAACTGGATCGGAAATTCCTGCTTTCGAAGCGGTCAAATTGAACATCACCAATGCAATGAGCTTTTTAACCTCTCCCTCAAGCAACATCCCGCTCGCTTTTTTCTTCGCATAAGTATATGTTTTTGCGGTATTGCCCATTGTCGATTTGTAGTATGTGTAGACGGAAACATACACCTTTAGTAATTCGAAGACATCACGCTTGCTAAACAGGGTGTTCAAAATGGTTCCAACATAGATGTATTCGGCTTCTCCGTTAGGAAAAACCATCCTGCCAATTTCCGGATTAACAACGCCATATGACTTTTTTAGTTTTCGATTTAAAGAATTAAAAAACATGCAAGTTTCCTCCTATCACTTTACTGTAATAAATTATAGCAAAAAGTTGCAGTATTTTCAATGCTTTTGTCGCAATTCGTGACATAGCTGCTTTTTGCTGTCTGGAATATGCGACAGCAAAAAGCCCCCGACAACCGTTCTGGCTGCCGAGGGCGTTTGTATTGCATACGCGTATCAAAGGGACGGTTCTGTGTGTTTGCGGTATTGGTTCTCATAAATTCAACGACTACCCACGATTCTGACGATAACCCACAAATCCAACGATACCCCCATAATTCTAACGATTTGTAATGGGCAATCGCCATAAAAATGCAAAATGCCCAACCAGGAAATAACTCCTGGTTGGGCATTAAAATTCGTTATTGTTTTGCTTTGGTGGTGTTAATAGAGGCGATCAGCATACGGCGGATGGAGCCGCAGTCGTTTTGCAGGGCTTTGTATTGTTGATCTGGGATATAGCCGGTTTCGTGCAGCAATTCCAGCCAATACTCTGACTCATAACATTCTTTTAGGGCAATCTCAAATTTAGATATAAAATCCCTTGTTCCCTGTGCATATTGCGCCTCGTGCAAATTCGCACCAATAGAAGTGCCGGAACGCAGAAGCTGATTTGTAAGTACAGATTCTTTAAAGCTGGATTTTATATCGCGGCATAAAACCACAATATTTTTAGCAAAGGCTTTTGCTTTATCTCTTAATATACTTTCTGCCACTTTGATCACCTCAACCACATTATACAAATATTGTACTGCAGTTTCAAGTTATATTCCACCTGGAGGTGGAGTTATATTTTCACCATGTGAAAGTTATATTGAAGCTTAATGGCTTCAGTTATATTATATTCGCCTCCAAAACTGCCCGCAGGCAATATAACTTGCGACGCAAATATAACTGGCGCAGCCAATATAACTCGCCGCAAGGCGAATATAACTGAATCCCCATCCTCTGCAAATAAAAAAACAGGAACACCGAATGGTGTTCCTGCTTTTTTGGCAGAGGATGAGGGATTCGAACCCCCGCAAACGGAGTCAGAGTCCGGTGTGCTACCGTTACACAAATCCTCTATGTGCTAGTCACGGACTTTATTATATCCAAAGTCCATGAAATGTCAAGCACTTTTTTTGAAATCCTATGATATTTTTCTCTGTTTTTTTAAATTTTATTCCTGCCCAGCGGCAGAAGTCAAAAATCCGCTTCGTCCTCCCAGGGGAAAGGCTTCCCCTTCAGCACAGAACGCTTTAAGTAACGGAAGGTTCTCTTCTCGCCCTCGTCACGGAGCATGGTCAGAATATAACCCAACTCCTTCTGGGTGTCCGGGTGCATCAGATTCCGTTCCCGGCTGCCTTCAAAATAGGTCAGTGCAGAGCCGGGAGTGTAATTCTTGCCTTGGTAGACCATACAGGCGGCTCTGCGATCCATGACCATCTCCACCAGAAATTTCCGGGGCATGGGAACCGATTCATAACGGCCAGTCTGTCGGCTCATATCCGTCCAGTATTCATAATGATGGGGATTGCGACCCTTGTGATGGATCCAGGCAGAGGAATATCCTTTATCCTCACGCTCTGCGTTGTTGGGGCTACGGTCGCCTTGATAGTATTTTGCGCCCACCCAAAATTCTGTAGGGGAATATTTGGACAGATCATGCACCAGTCCTCGCCAGTACAGACCCACACGGAAACAGCCGCAGCATACCAGCCAGCGGTGTCGGGTGATGGTCCAAAAATGCTTCCAAATCTTCATAACACCCCCACCTTTCTTTTTTATTATACTACCCATGCACCAGAATTGCAAATACCAATTTGTCGCTTTGCCTCCCCTGTAGGGGAGGTGCCCCAAAGGGGCGGAGGGGTTTACGGAGATTGAGATCTGCTAACCCCTCAGTCGCTTCGCGACAGCTCCCCTACGAGGGGAGCCTTAAGTGCGATAAATTTGAATTTAGCTTCCGTAGAGGGCTACGGTAAATTTTTGCAAAGCCCGATCCCGGCGGCGGTAAAACGTGCTTTTACAGATCCCCTGTAGGTGCATAATCATTTTCTGATTGCCTCGTCTGGGGAGGATATACAACATTTCCAGCAACTGCCGTTCCGTTGCCGACAGGGCATCCAGGGCGCATTCCGTCCGTTTCACCAGTAAGGCCGTTCGCTGATAGTTTTGCTGCAAGACCCGCTCTGCCACCAAATGGGCTAACCGCTGATTCTGGCTGTGGGAAGAAGGCACAGCCAGGGACAGCCGCTCCAATTCCAGGGACATGGCCACCATTGCCTGTCTCTGCGCATAATGGTCTTCCAGAATCCCAATAACCTCCCGTTTCCAGTTCATCGGTTCTCTCCTATAAATCCCTGTCGGGTCATTTCCCATTGACGGACAAACCAGTTCCGCCAGGGTAAACACCGCTTGTTCTCACATTGCTTGGGATCTGCCACACGGGTGCAGGTTCTACAGGGATATCGATATTTCTTTTCCATCATTAACACTCCTTTTCTTCGCATTGCCCGCACAGTTGATTGCCGGGCAAATAACATTCCATACCGCATCGATCACACCAGCCGTAAGGGATCTCACCGCCCACATCCTCCATAGACGGTCTGACACCTACCCAGACAGGTCTGCGCCTGCGGCTTCGCAAATACAGTATCGACAATGTCTTCTCCTTATGTTTGTACTTGTTCATGAACTTTTGTAGCCCTATTTTAGTATTCTTTCAAGTACAAGTCAACAGCAAATCCCCCTGTTTCGCCAGCTTTGTGTACTTGCACAAGTACACTATTGGTTTTTTGCCTATTTTTACCAAATTTTGACTACAGGAAAATCTATCGTTTACAATTCTATTTTCTTATTGTATAATTCCAGCAAGACGTATTTTCGTCAAATTTCAACATAAATGGAGGAAATTCCATGATTGGTAAACTCATTAAAGCATTTGCCATTATTATTTTGATCGCATGTATCGGCTTGTCCTTGATCTATGGTCTTCAGATTCTGGATCAAATTAACGAGGCCGCCGGCCTGGTAGTGATCCTGACAGGTTGCGTATCCGGCATATTTACCTTCGCCATGCTGTTTGGCTACGGTCATCTGATCGACACCAACGCTGAGATGAACAAGAAAATGGACAAGCTGATTATTGCTCTGCGCCAGGTGAACACCCAGTCCCCGCAAAGCACTCCCTATACAGCACCCGTTCCCCCTGCACCTGTGGCACCCGTTTCACCTGTCATGGCGCAGCAGCCCACGATCATCATCCCCCCTGTGACACCTGTAGAAACTACCGTTCCCAATATGCCCACCAGCAACCCCTTTGATGATACTGTGGTTCTGCCTACAGATCCGCAATCCCTGACCGAAGAAGCATCCGGCTGGACTTGCAGCAAGTGCGGCGCACAGCACACAAACCTCACCGCCTTCTGCAAATTCTGCGGTAATCAACGGGTATAACCCAAATTCCTGTGATACAGAAAGAAGGAACATACCATGAAAAAAGCATTCTGTCTGCTGCTTACCTTGCTGCTGACCTTCTCCATGGTCGCCTGTAGCGCAGAAGAGAAAAAGACAACCAACAAGACCACCCCTTCCCCTGCACCCATTATCTTCCAGAAGCAGGTATTGGTGGACAATGAGGCCTGCAAGATCCAAATCACCGGCATTGAACCCGAAGGCGAGTTTGGCTACACCCTCAACGCAATCCTGGAAAATAAATCCAAGGATAAAACCTATGTATTTGCTCTGACGGGTTCTTCCGTCAACGGCGTACTTGCCAATAGCATTTTCGGTATGGAGCTTGCGCCCGGCGAGAAAGCCAACGAAGGCATTTACATTGGCGATGAAGAACTGCAGGAAGCCCTGGGAGATTTCACCGACATCTGCTTGAGCTTTAAGGTCAGCGATCCCGAGGATTGGGCAGCTGAGCCGGTGGCTGACTGCACCGAACATATTTACCCTCTGGGCAAGGGCAAGGCCAAGAACTATGTGAGAACGCCCTCGGATTCTGATGTGGTGGTAGCCGACAATGACAAGGTGACCATTATGGTCACAGGCTATGCCCAGGATGAGTACTATGGCTATTACACAAGGCTGTATCTGGTGAACAAGACCGACTCTGCTGTTACATTCAGCGCAGATCAGGTATCCATCAACGGTATGATGGCCGATCCCTATTTCTCCACGGATCTGGAAGCCGGCGAGGCGCTGTTCACCAATATTGTCTGGGACGTATCCTTCCTGGAGGACAATGATATGTCCAAGGTTGAGGAGATCTCCATGGTGCTGTTCGCCTACCATATTGACAACTGGGACGGCGAATACCTGGCCAATGAAACTGTGGTTTTGAATCCATAATCTAAAAAAATCGTAGGGATTAGTCCCTACGATTTTTTTGCAAATATTGATTGAGATAATTCAGTGTTTTCTTTTTATCTGCAGACCAGAGCGGTGCAATCAGATCTTTCTTGGCGCCGTCGCCGGTAATGCGATGCACCACCACATGGGGCGGCAGTACCGCAATACAGGTTTTCAGAATCCGGGCATATTCCTCCAGAGACAAGGGCTGTACCCTTCCCTGTTCATATTCTGTGGCCAACCGGGTGTTTTTCAAAATATGGAGCAGGTGAAATTTGACGCCGTCTGTGCCGCAATCCACCGCGAATCGGGTAGTCGCCACCGGGTCATCCTGTGGCAGACCAATGATAATATGGGTCACCACTTCTATGCCTGCGCTTTTGAGTTTCGAAACCGCCTGGGCATAGACCCGACTCTCGTAACCGCGGTTGATATAGGCCGCCACCTCATCGCTAGCGGTCTGCAACCCCAATTCCACGGTCACCGGCTTGATTTGGTTCAGCTGGCGGAGCAGTTCGATGGTAGAATCCGGCAAACAATCCGGGCGCGTGCCAATGCTCAAACCCACAATATCCTGGGGTGCAATGGCCTCACAGAACAGCTTTTTGAGTTTTTCATAAGGGCCATAGGTGTTAGTAAAGGATTGGAAATAGGCAATGTATTTTCCGTCCTTCATCTTATCTGCCACCCGCCTTTTGGCCAGTTCCAGCTGTCGGGTAACGCTTTCCCCATGCTCGGCAAATTCGCCGCCGCCCAGATTCGAGCAGAAAATGCATCCACCGGTGGCAATGCTGCCATCCCGGTTCGGACAGGTAAAGCCCCCATCCAGGGACAATTTATAGACCTTGCAACCGAATTTTTCCTTGTAATGATCATTGGCCGTCCGGTACATCCCATCACCTCCCACAGAGGGTATTATAAGACAAAATCCGCAAAAATGCAAAATGATTTACAAAGCCACAGGACTATGATATAATCGCCCCAATATGCAAAGGAGAGCGACTATGCAAAAAACTTATCTATTTGATTTTGATGGCACACTGGTGGATTCCATGCCCACCTTTGTGTCCTGTATGCTGCGCATCCTGGACGAGAATCACATTCCCTACGGAAAAGATATCACCAAGACCATCACGCCCTTGGGTCTCAACGGCACGGCGGACTATTTTCTGAATGAAATGGGTCTGCAAATGACCAAAGAGGAGCTGGTTTTGACCATCAAGAAATACTTGCTGGATGCCTATTTCTATACCATCCCTGCAAAAGCCCATGTAATAGAGGTATTGCAGGAATTGAAGCGCCAGGGCGCAAGCCTGAATATTCTCACCGCCAGCCCCCATATCACCCTGGATGCCTGCTTGAAGCGGCTGGGCATGTGGGAACTGTTTGATAATATTTGGTCTTGCGACGATTTTAACACCACCAAGGCAGACCCCAACATTTACCACCAGGTAGCCCAGAAGCTGGGATCGACTGTGGATCAGGTGCTGTTTTTGGATGATAATCTGGATGCGGACATCACCGCCAAATCCGCCGGTATGCAGGTCTGCGGTGTCTATGACGATTCTTCCAAGGATTACGTGGCGCAGATCCAAGCCGCCACCGACCATTATATTTTCGATTTCCAAGAATTGCTATAACCTCTCGTAGGGGCGGATATTATCCGCCCGCTTACATATCAATCTTTACTAGGATGATAAAATATGGAACAACTTCCTAAACGCAAGCCAATCCGCATCGAAAATTTTGATTATGCTACCCCCGGTGCGTATTTTATCACCATCTGCACCGCCAATAAGGAGAAAATTCTTTGGAAACGGATAGCAGCGGATACGATCCACCCAGAAAACCTACCCCTTTCTGCTACCGGAAAAATCGTCGAGCAAGGCATTTTACAGATACAGGATCATTACAAAGAGGTTGTAGTAGATAAATACTGTATTATGCCAGATCACATTCATTTGATCCTGCGTATAGAATCGACGGTTAGCGGGCGGATCATATCCGCCCCTACGGTGTCAACGGTAGTCGGTTCCATGAAACGATGGGCCTCCAAGCAGATAGGCAAAGCTATTTGGCAGAAATCTTTTTATGATCACGGAATTCGCAATCAGCAAGATTACAACGAAATTTGGGAATACATTGAGAACAATCCACTGAAATACGCATTAAAACAGGCTGACCGAAAGGAGTGAGTGCAGGTGAAATTCGGGTTTTCCTTACAGGAACATTATGACCTACCCATGGAGCAGGTCATTGCCTTGCTGGCAGATGCCGGCTTTTGCGCCCTGTCCCCCGGCTGGCAACGGGATGGCGATCTGGAAGCCATCGTCCGCCATGCCCAAAGCCGCAACATGATGCTCCAATCCCTCCATGGCCCGCTTCGTGGTATGCCTGCCATGTGGAGCAGCGACCCCCAGCCTGTTTTGCAGGATCTATTGGATGCCGCCACGGATTGCGCCCGTTTTGGCTTCCCCATTCTGGTGGTACATCCCTGGAACGGCGTGGATTATACCTTCGACCCCCAAAACCTATGCTTTACCCATTTCGACCGGCTGGTAAAACATGCAGAAAGCTTGGGCATCACCATCGCCTTCGAAAACCTGGAAGGCCCGGAATATCTGACGGCATTACTAGAGCGTTATGTAAACCACAAAAATGTGGGCTTCTGCTGGGATTCCGGTCACGAAGCCTGCTATGCCCCCGGTTGGGATTTCCTTACCCCTTACGGTGACCGGCTGATCATGACCCACCTAAATGACAATTTAGGAGTCACCGATCCCAATGGTCACCTGCAAGGCACAGACGATCTGCACCTGCTTCCCGGGGACGGTGTTTTGGATTGGAAGGCCATTACGAAGCGGCTGGAAACCGCAAAAACCCAGGAAATTCTGAACTTTGAATTAAAGATCCGCCCCAAGGGCGACCGCTGCAAGCTGGATCTTTATAGCCAGCTGCCCCTGGAAACCTACTTCCGGGAAGCCTACCTGCGCGCCCAACGTATCTTTGTTACTTATAGTGAGAAAGCGAGAAAATAGATATGGCTAGAATATTACTTTCCGGCAAATCCAATATACAATATTACATCGATGCGGTAAATGCTGTTGGCGGCGAAGCCATTGCCAAATATCTTCCGGAGATCAGCACCGACTATGATGGACTGATTCTCTGCGGTGGAAACGACATTGACCCCAAATACTATCACCAGGAAATAGGCGGTGCTGTGAATATCGATGCACAAAGAGATCCTGTGGATTTTGCCCTGCTGGACGCTTTTGCGAAGGCAGGAAAACCTGTTTTGGGTATTTGCAGAGGTCACCAGCTGATCAACGTGTATTTTGGCGGTTCTCTCCACCAGGATCTGCCCGAAAAGGATTTGCATACCAATGGGCAGGATTTTTACATTGCCCATGGGGTTGCCGCAAAAGAAGGCAGTATTGTTCATCAATTGTGGGGTTCTTCCTTTGCAGTAAACAGCGCACACCATCAAGCAATCGACCGATTGGGACAGGATCTGGTTGCAACCGCCTACTGGCAGGATCAATACATTGAGGCAATTGAACATCAATCCTTGCCCATCTACGGTGTGCAATGGCATCCCGAAAGAATGTGTGTCACCCAAAGAAGAGACGACACCGTAAACGGATTGGGATTTTTTGAATGGTTCCTGAATATTTGCAAAAAGGCATGACCGCCCGGTCATGCTTTTTTGCTTTCGGGACGATGTGGGCATCGACCCCTACATTATGTAGAGACACCGCCACAAGCGGTGTCCGCGGACACCCGAGGACGGGTGTCCCTACGGTCAAAATAATGTGGTTATCCAATAGATCAGTCCATACACCACGCTGGCAGCCACACCTAAGGCAAAGCCTTCTGCTGCTGTCAATTTAGGCCGCAGTGTTTTTTGTCGAAACGGCTCAAATACTTTCGATGTGACTCAGATAATAGGAATTTACATTTGCCAATCAGTGTGGTATGCTAAAACAAAAAGGAGGCTAGTCATGCGTATTCTGCAATACTACCGTTTTCTCGTTGGCACCAAGATTCCATTTGATAAATGGCCAGCTATCATTGAGCGATATCTATTAGAGCAGAAGCTACATCATCAGAGCTTCCATTACTGCCTGGTAACCTATGACGATTCAGAACGATGCCGCAGCGTACTTGATGGCACAAAATGTGAAACCTGTTCGGCGCCCGAATCTGCGTGTGAGAGATGTCGTAAAGAAGCTGAAGATACCCTCAGAAAGGGTACTGCCTGCGAGCGGGCAATGAAGGAAAATCCCTTCCTGGGCACGATCAAAGTCCGTCAAATGCGGTATTATACAATTCAATCTTTGAACAATTTCCATGATGAATCCAACAATAGCAAAGAAAATATCTATGCTATCATTCCCAAGATATATAGACGCTATGGCTTTGCTGAAACCGCTCTGATTTACCGGGATATTGACTTTTTCTCCCTGCGCATATCTACTCCTGCACCAGAATCAGAATATCTGTTGAGTGGTTATGAAGGTTCCGGAATCACCCTATATCGCAGCTGTTTGAGCCAAGATAACGCAATTATTCTGGTTGTAGAATCCCGCTACCCGGGCGAAGTACTTAATTCTACACCATATGCCGATGCTTTAGGTAAACTGCTCCCCGGAATCAAGTGTCTATCTGCTACGAAAATCATCATGGAGGACGGCGAACAAGCTTGTTATGAAGCACTTCATAGTCAGGCAAAACCATTGATAAAACAAGCAAAAGAGTTTTTTCACAAGCATATACCAGAAGAAAAAGGAAACGATGAACCTGATCAAAAGCTTAGTGTTGCCTCCTGGCTTAAAAAACTTAGCAAGCGCTATGGCTACACTTATTCAGGATATCTGAATTACATGTATTTTCTAGAAAAGAAACTCTCAAACGGGCACTACATCTGTCTTGAATTTTTATCCAATCCCCTAAGTCCGGCTGCCGATCCCTATGTAAAGCTCTGTGGCCTAGGCTTCAACCTTGAAATCTGGGCAGACGGATTCAGTCCGCAAAATTCTCGGGATGCTTCCGATTTTTTTACAAAACTATTTGATACACTTGCTCAGGCAGAGGAATCTGTATTTGCTGCCATACTTGATTTATACCCCAACACCCCAGACTGGTTCATACCCACACATTAAAAATCGCTCCCAACTTGGCGCCCACACCCAGGATAAATCCCTCTGCTTGTGTCAACTTAGGACCCATTACTTCGTGTTCTAATAGGACCCATTACTTCGTGTTCTAATAGGACCCAATTTTCAAAAATTATTTACTTTAAGACGTCGGTATAGTATAATAAAATAAAGTGAGGTGTAGTATAAATGGAAGAAATATTGGAACTTATTCTTTCAATACTGTTTATGCCATTTGAATCCAAGTATGAGAATCTACTGCACCGAATCAATAGCATTCACAATAAAGCCTTGAAAATCTTTTTGAAGTTGCTGCTGATATTGATTCCATTAGCCTTTATGTTTGGATTGTACTGTCTGCTTAGTTACTTATTCAGAGGCTATTGGTTATAGCAAATAACGCGAGGTGGAACTTATGAAAGAAATCAAAATATCTATTCCCGAATATGACAATGGTGTCGAATGTGTATGGGAAGATAATTTCAAAATTAAAACATCTGCACCATTTGATGCATTGACTATTGAAGCCAATCGTGAGGGGCTAATTTCTTTAGCGAGGCATCTTTTGCATTTGGCGCAGGATGATGTTCCAAACGGTTGTCACTTCCACTTTGATGAATATAACTCATTAGAAGACGGCTCCTTAGAACTGATAATCTCCAAGAACGAGGATCTGTAACATGGATGAAAACGTGCTTCCCAAGCGGAAGCAAATCCGCATTAAAGATTACGATTATTCCACACCCGGTGCATATTTCATTACGGTCTGCACTGCAAATCGTGAAAAAATCTTCTGGTCTGACCGTAGGGGCGAACTGTGTTCGCCCGCCAATGTTCCGTTGTCGGATATTGGTATAGTAGTAGATAATGAAATTCAAAAGCTGAATACGGTATATGATTCTGTTCGTGTAGATAAATATTGCATCATGCCGGATCACATTCATTTTATCCTTTCCATTGATACCGATGAGAACGGGCGAACACAGTTCGCCCCTACGATTTCAAGGGTAATAAAGCAATTCAAAGGATCGATTACCAAACAGGTTGGCAGGCCCATTTGGCAGAAATCCTTTTATGACCACGGGATTCGGAATCAACAGGATTATGACGAAATATGGGCATATATCGAGAACAATCCTCTCAAATATAATATGCATTAAAACGGACACCGTAACGGTGTCCGTTTTTCGGGCGAACGCAGTTCGCCCCTACAGTATTGTTTGACAAATTTCGTAGGGGCGTTCTGTGAACGCCCGTTAAAACAAGGTGGTTATCCAATAGATAAAGCCATAAACAACACTTGCGCTCACGCCATAGACGATCACCGGGCCGGCGATTGTGAACATCTTTGCACCGACACCTAAGACAAAACCCTCGGTCTTGAATTCCACCGCCGGGGCGGCCACCGCATTGGCAAAGCCGGTGATGGGTACCAGCGTACCTGCGCCGCCGTATTTGGCGATGTTATCGTACAAACTAAAACCTGTGAGCAAGGCGGACAGGGCTACCAATGTCATGGACATGGCCATACCCGCATTGGTTTCACTGAGTCCCAGCGCCAAATAGCCATTCATAATCAGCTGACCCAAAGCGCAGATGAGACCACCGATCCAAAAGGCATTGAGACAATCCTTCCAGATGGGCGATTTGGGCGCTAAATCTTTCACTAAGGCATCATATTCCTTTTCCGTCATTTTCATCCCTCCAACCACAGTTTGCGCAAATTTACAATAATTATAAAAATAGCGTGTTGCAAATGTGATTTTGCAACACGCTGTTTTTATGGAATCTGTTGGTAAGTAATGCGATTGACGGTTTGGTTGGTCTTTACGCAGTATGCAGCGGCTTTGCCTGCGGCCTCTCCGGTGAGGGCGCACACAGGAATCACCCGGGCTACCTCCCAGCCATCGCCCTGGGGCGCGGAAATAATACGGCCACAGGCCAGAATATTATCGAAATCCCCATGGTACAATGCCCCATAGGGCACAGTATAATGCTTACCCTTGTGCTTGGGACGGAAGTCGCCACACGCACCAATGGAATCGGCGCAAACTTCCCCATCCACCGCGCAAAAATCCTCTGCGCCCACAATGCGGCGAATGGTGCGGTATTGGGCCACAAAGGGCAAGGTCATAATGTCATAATTCTGCCGTGGTTTCTTGGACACCCGATCCAGCATAGCCGCCTTGCCATAGAGCAGATGCTCGGTCTGGGCATCGGCAGAATCTCCATAAAGTTTTGGCATATCCGCAGGATGCCCGTTACCAAACATATCGCTGCCCACATTGAGCCATTGTCGGTTCTTGCAGGCATCTGTCTGCTTCAGCTCCGTCATGTGGGTAATATAGGTCATATAATTCTCGCCCAATTCCGTGGGTATGCCGGCACGGTGGCAAATGGATGCATCACCGGTGGCATCGATCACCACCTTGGCGCCAAAGAACTCACGGCCGTTGATGCTTTCGCAGATCACCCCGGTGCAATGGTTTTGTTCCATGACCGGGTAGGTGGCATAGGTATCCAGCCGCAGCTTTACACCGCTGTCCACCACCAGCTTATCCAGCGCCAGGGAAAACACCGTAGGAGAGAACATGGTTGCATACCGGCCTTCCATGGGATTACTGCCACCCCAGGTTTCCGGCAGGTTATCAAAGCTGTAGCGGATGGCCAGCTGTAACAGTTCCTCTGCCATGCCATAGAGCATCTGCTTGCCCAAGCCGTCACACAAAGGCTCATACCAGCTGATCAAACCATTGGTTGCCAAGCCGCCTAAATTGATACTTTTTTCAATCAAGAATACAGATGCGCCCTGTCTGGCCGCAGTGACCGCCGCACTCACACCGGCAATACCGCCGCCCACCACGATCACATCGTAGGATTCTCTGGTGACCGTCTGTATCATAGTGACTCACTCCTTAATTCATAGTGCCCTGGGCACGCAGGAACAATTCTCCAATGCGCCCACGGAGCGCAATGGCCTCCGGGGTCTGGGATGTTCCGGCTTCCTCCATCCATTGGGCAGACGCCGCCTGGGCATCCTTCAGGGTCTGCAGATCCATACTGAGGTTTGCTACCTTAAAGGTTGGCATACCGGATTGCCGTGACCCGAAGAAATCACCGGGACCACGCAGCTGCAGATCTTCTTCTGCAATTTTGAAACCGTCTGTGGTCTTGCACATCGCTTTCAGACGGCGCACGGTTTCCGGGTTCTTGGCACGGGAGGTCATAATGCAATAGCTTTTTGCCTTGCCACGACCCACACGGCCTCGCAGTTGGTGCAGCTGCGACAAACCAAAGCGGTCTGCGTCCTCAATGACCATCAAGGTAGCATTGGGTACATCCACACCCACCTCGATCACCGTAGTTGCCACCATCACATCCGCTTCGCCCCGGGCAAAGGATGCCATGGCCGCTTCTTTTTCGCTGGCCTTCATCTGTCCGTGGAGCAAGGCGATCCGTAGATCCCGGAACACGGTCTGTTGCAGGGTATTTGCCCAGGCAACTGCCGATTTCATATCCAATTCCTGGTTTTCTTCCACCGCCGGGCAGACGATGAAGCATTGATGCCCCTGCTCCACATGCTTGCGGATAAAGGCATTGATCCGTGCGCGATAACTCTCGCCTACCAGGAAGGTCTCCACCGGCTCACGGCCGGGGGGTAATTCGTTGATAATGGACACCTCCAGATCGCCGTACATCAATAGTGCCAGGGTACGGGGAATGGGGGTTGCGGACATGACCAGCAAATGGGGGTCTTCTCCCTTGGCGGACAGCTTGGATCGCTGGGCAACACCAAAGCGGTGCTGCTCGTCCGCCACAACCAAGCCCAGATTGTGGAACACGGTACTGTCGCTGACCAGCGCATGGGTGCCGATCACCAGATCGGCCTGTCCATCCTCTACTGCCGCCCGGGTCTCCCGTTTTTGTTTCGGTGTCAAAGAGCCTGTCAGAAGCGCCAGACGGATACCCATGGGCGTCAGCAATTTAGACAGGGAATGATAATGCTGCTCTGCCAGAATCTCCGTAGGTGCCATCAGCGCCGCCTGTTTGCCGTTTCTGATAGCCAGGTAGGCGGCCGCGGCGGCAATCATGGTCTTACCGCTACCCACATCTCCCTGTACCAGGCGATTCATGGGTGTTCCCTTTTGCAGGTCTGCCACCATATCGTCAATGGCTCTGCGCTGGGCGCCGGTGAGTTGGAAGGGCAAAGCTTTCAAAAAATCTGTCAGATCCAGGTCGGTATAGGGAGGTATCTGCTTGCCGTCCCGGGATGCACGCATCAAGGCCAAACCTGCAGAAAATACAAAGAATTCCTCAAAGATCAGCCGTTTTTTCGCCATCTCTGCCTCGGGCATACCCACCGGCTCATGGATGGCATAATAGGCTCGCTCTGCAGGCAGAATGCCGTATTTGACTCGCACGGATTCCGGCAGGATCTCCGGAGGAGGATCACAAATAGCCAAGGCCTGCCGCACCGCCTTGAGCATGGCGGCATTGGATAGGCCGGCGGTCAGCGGGTAGATGGGCAGTACCCGACGGGTCATCACCGGAGTACTTCCTATGGTTTCAAACACCGGGTTGGTCATACCATAGCCCACATAATCCCCGGATAAAGCGCCGTAGAAAATATATTCTGTGCCGTACTGCAATTGCTCCGTGGCAAATTTCTGATTGAAGAAGGTCAGATTCAGCCGACCCGTGTGGTCTGCCACCTGTACCTTGGTCAGATCCAGGCCTTTTCGAATATGGTTGGTACGTGGGGTGTTCATGACCATGGCCTTAAAACAGGCAGGCACATCTACCTCCAGCTTGTCGATGGTGGTCAATCGGGTACGATCCTCATAGCCTCTGGGAAAATGGCAGATCAGATCACCCAAAGTATAAATATTCAAAGCCGCAAATTGCTTGGCCTTGCTTGGGCCAACCCCTTTGAGTATGGTAACCGGATCAGTTAACTTCGCCATGGTCTCACCTCCTTTTTAGAAAGTATAACACATCTACACCCAAAATGCCATACAAATTCCAATTTATCGCTTTGCCTCCCCTGTAGGGGAGGTGCCCCGAAGGGGCGGAGGGGTTTACGGAGATTGAGATCTGCTAACCCCTCAGTCGCTTCGCGACAGCTCCCCTGCAGGGGAGCCTTAAGTGCGAGAAATTGGAATTTAAAATGCTCTGCTTGTAACAAGCAGAGCATTGGATTACGCAATGGTTTGATTGAACAGCTGCAAGGTATCCTGGAAACGGGCTTCCGTATCGGGACAGCCAAACACGCCCACAACATAAGTCTTGCCGCCACAGGCGAAACTGGACAACAGGCAGCTGCCTGCATAGGGGGTCTGTCCGGTTTTGAGGCCGGTAGCATAGGGGCAATAATATTCAGATTCCGGATCAATGATGGCATTGGTATTCTTCCACTTCACACCATTCTCCCGGGTATCGTCACCTACGGCTGCGCCTTCTGCCACAAATTCCACCTCCATGCGGCTGATACCGGCGCATTCCAAAATGGTGGGATTATTCACAGACAAAGTGCCCAGCACCGCCAGATCAGAGAAGGTCATGTAATGGTTCTCCCGGTGGATGCCATCGGGATTGGCAAAATTCGCACCGGTCATGCCCACTTCCTTTGCCTGCCGATTCATCTCACCCATAAAGGCATCCACCCATGCATCCACATCACCGTCGGGCTTCATGCTCTTTCCGGCATTCACCGCCAGCACATAGGCCGCATCGTTACCGCTGGGCAACAGCATAGCCGCCACCAGGTCAGAGACTTTCAACTGGTCGCCCTCACGCAGACCGGCCACAGAGGAATATGCCACCACTTTTTCCAGTTCCTTGCCCACCGTGATCACCTGCTCGGCATCCAAAAACTGCAATGCCACATAGCAGGTAAAGAGTTTCGTCACGCTGGCCGGATAGATGGTATCCTCCGGCGCGCCGGAAATGGTCACAAATTCCTTGGCATCCACATCATAGACAAAATACTGCTGTGCTGTGATCTGCCGATCCTCCGGTAAGGTCATCCATGTAATATCCGGCATTTCCGGCTCTTCCACAGGCTGGGTGGTTTCCGGAGGCACAGTCTCGGTGGTTTCCGGAATCGGTGCTTCTGCCTCGGGTGTCTCCACAGGCGGTGTTTGCAGCATATACCAGTACATACCCACCGCCAGAATTGCCACACCCAACAAAGTCAGCAGCAACACCATAAACAGTTTATTAAAAAAACTTTTCATGGAATCATCCCATCTGTTCAGACAGCTTCTTGCCACCCATCAGGTGAAAATGCAGATGGTGGACGCTCTGGCAGCCGTCCGCACCGCAGTTGGTGACCACACGGTAACCGTTGTGCAGACCCTCATGCTCTGCCAACTGGGAAATAATCTCAAAAATGTGGCCTACCACCTGGCAATTCTGGGAAGTGACCTCATAGCTGGAGGCAATATGTGCCTTGGGTACTAACAGAATATGGACAGGGGCTTGAGGATTGATGTCCCGGAAAGCCAGAATGGTCTCATCCTCGTAGACCTTATCACAGGGAATTTCACCTGCAATGATTTTACAAAACAAACAATCAGACATAATTTACATCCTTTCATCCAAAAATATGAACAATACCCATACTGCCTGCGGCCATAATGATGCCAGCCAGCAGGACACCCAGGGCTACGGCTGCCACGGTGCTTTTAAAACCCATATTTAAGAAACTGGCGCCCAATGTACCCGTCCATGCACCTGTGCCGGGAATGGGAATACCCACAAACAGGAGTAGTGCCAAAAACAGGCCCTTTCGACCGGTTTTCTTCACCATCTTCTGTCCGGCCTTCTCGCCTTTTGTGACGAAGAAGCGGCAAATTCTCCAAATATAGGGCTTATGCTGTCCCCACAACAAGGTCTTACGGGCAAAGAAATAAATTACGGGAACGGGCAACATATTGGCAAGGGTACACAGACCCAGTGCCACCCAGGGGTCGATGCCCCAGCTGATGGCAATGGGAATGGCTCCACGCAATTCAATAATCGGTACCATGGCAATCAAAAACGCATACAAATAATACATTTCGGTTGCTCCTTACGGCTCTTTATTTTCCTTGGGGCTTGCGATGGTAATAACGGCGGCGACGCTTCTTGGCATTTTCCTGACCCTCTGTCTTTTGCTCGGGCTTAGGCTGTTCTGCCTTAGGCGCAGGCTCTGCCTTCGCTTCTACCTTGGGCGCATCCGGGTTCTTGGGCTTGCGATTCTTCCGGCGATTACGGGACTTATGCTCCCCTTCTGCCTTGGGGGTTTCCTCCTGGGAAATCTCCTGTTCCTCTGCCACCGTTTCCTCGCTATAGCGGAACTTGATGGGGTCTAGGAACATACGACCATTTTCACGCTGATCGTTCTTGCTACGCTTACCGCCACCGGAAATGGGTGCCAGATCCTCCGGAATGGGGGGATCGGTCTTCTTGGCCTTGCCGCTGCGCAGCACAGCAATATCCGTGTTCGCAAAGGTAGACAGCACTTCCGGCTGACGCTCCATACGCACCTTCACACGCTGGCGCAGCAGGTCGATCTCCACCACCGTGCCACGACCCTCGGGGGTATCCACAAAGGATTCCAGCTTGGGGCTGGACTTGATCAGATCCTCGTAGGCATCCTGCTCATATTTCAGACAGCACATGAGTCTACCGCAAGTACCGGAGATCTTGGTGGGATTCAAGCTCAGATTCTGGGTTTTTGCCATCTTAATGGACACCGGCTGGAAGTCCTCCAGGAACGTGCCACAGCAGAAGGGACGACCGCAGATACCCAAACCACCCAGCATCTTTGCCTTATCACGGACACCGATCTGGCGCAGTTCGATACGGGTGTGGAACACACCGGCCAGGCTCTTGACCAGTTCACGGAAGTCCACACGCTCATCAGCGGTGAAGAAGAACAGCAGCTTGCTGCCGTCAAAGGCGCATTCTGCAGATACCAGCTGCATATCCAGCTTCTGCTCACGGATCAGCTCCAGGCAGACATCGAACGCCTTCTTTTCCTTCTCTTGATTCTCCTTGGCAATCTTCTCGTCATGGGCATTGGCCATGCGGATCACAGGGCGCAGCGGGGTGACCACATCCTTTTGGGAGATGCGGTGGTTACCGGCAGTGCAGTAACCGAATTCCGGGCCACGGGCGGTATCAATGATCACATGATCGCCAGCTTTGCAACGCAGGCCGTTGGCGCCGAAAAAGTAAATTTTCTGACCGGGTCGGAACTGAATATCCACTACCTCAACAGTGGCCTGTCCTTCGGTCTTATTTTGATTCTCCATTGGGTATTCTCCTTTATCTTAGATGCCACAGCAGGTATCCGCAGCATGCAGCCACGGAAACATTACCCTGGGCATATTCCATACATTTTTTTACATGGCCGATGGCATCCAGCAGATCCTCGGGGCTGCGGTTCACACTCAGCTGCTTAGCCAGCTGGGACACCGCCTGCATACCGCATCGGCTCACCAGACCATTTTCCAGCAATTCCAGCCATTGCTGCAGGATCTGCCCGAATTGGTCACGCTTGATTTTCTCCATGGATACCAATAGTTCCATCATTTGCAATTTATCCCGTGCCACGTAGGCGGCTACGAAACTTTCCGTCTGGGGTGCTAAGGCAGCGCCTTCTTCCAGCAGGTCTTTCGCCTGTCCTAAGTAACCGCCGCTGCGCAAAATCGCTGCGGACACCGCCTCCTGGTCGGCTTTTGGGAAGCTTTGGGTCAGCTCTCTGCGCAAAATCCCCTCGGGCAGACCCTGTAGCCGCAGTTCCGTACAACGGGAACGAACTGTGGGCAATAATTTTTCCGGGTTATCGGTCAGCAGAATAAACACGCCGTAAGTGGGAGGCTCTTCCAACACCTTCAGCAAAGCGTTTTGGCCTTCTATGTTCAGCTCCTGAGGAAACAGGTAAACCTTCCGATCTGCCTCATTGGGGCGGATGAACATATCCTCTCTGGCTTCTCGCACCAGGCGAACCGGCAAAGTCTTTTTCTCCGGATCTTCCACGGTAATAAAATCCGGGTGGGTATTGGCCATGACCTTACGGCAGGCATTGCAGGTCAAACAGGGTTTGTCCGCCTGCTGACACACCGCCGCCGCAGCCAGCAGCCGTGCCAGGGTGTGCTTGCCGGATCCCTGTGGGCCGCAAATCAAATAGAAATGGGAAATGCGCCCACGGCCAATACTGCGTATTAAATTTTCCTTTAAACGCTCATTGCCCAATAAGCCTTCAAATCCCATAGTTTACTCCTTAACTTTCACGAAGTGAAAATTTCATATTGCGAAGCAATATTTCATCGCATAGCGATTTCATCTGCCGAAGGCAGATTTCATTGTTCGGGTTCATCCAAAGATGAACCTGAACCATTAGCCCCACAAAGCAGACAGCATGGGGATAACCTGCTTCTTACGGCTCATGATCCGGGGCAGGAATACCGTATGCTCCTTAGGCTGTACGCCAAAGGCCTGGCAAATGGTATCCTCGTCGCCCAGGTAGATCAGCTGCGTGCCTTCCAGCAGCACATCCGTAAGCATCAGCAGGATCATGGACATACCCTTTTCCTGCATCGTCTTGCGCATCAGTTCCAGGAATTCATCCTTCCGCTGCAACATTTCTGCGCTGTCCACACAGGTGATCTGACCCACAGCCAGATCGTATCCGGCAATGTGGAACTCCTTGTAGTCACTAAACAGCAATTCTTCTGCAGAACGGTTACCGGCAGAGGCGGAGAAAATCTCTCTACCCAGTTCCTCCAGGGACACATTGGCAATACGTGCCATTCTCTCCGCCGTACGCACATCCCGAGGGGTGCAGGTGGGAGATTTGAACATGACCGTGTCAGACAAAATAGCCGCCGCCATCATACCTGCCATTTTCTCAGAGGGCATCAGGCCTCGATCCTGGAACATACTGGCAATGATGGTATTGGTAGAGCCCACAGGCTCGTTACGCACATAGATAGGGCCGGAGGTTTGAATATCTGCCAGACGGTGGTGATCGATGATCTCCAGAATGTCTGCTTCTTCCAAACCGGGTACGGACTGTGCCGCCTCGTTATGATCCACCAGCACCACACGCTTGCGGCGGGGGCGCAGCAAATGGTAACGTGTCAGAACACCCACCACACGCTCCTGCTCGTCCAAAATGGGATAGCAGGGATCTCTGTGCTTGAGCACCTGCTCCTTTACCTCGTCCAGCCGATCTTCCAGATGGAAGCAGACCAGACCCTCCGTACGGCAAATACGACCGATAGGCGCAGAATGGAACAAGAGACGAGCCGCACGATAGGCATCGTAGGGTGTTGCAATAATACAGGTCTTGGTGGGCATTTTCAGCAGATCTTCATCCAGCTCCGCCTGACACAGCACCAAGCAGCTCACATTCATTTCCAAGGCTCTGCGGATCATATCCGGCTGGTAGCCGCAAATGACAATGGCATTGGAATCATGGAACAATAGATTCTCCCGGCTCTGGGGCAACGCAATGGTCACCTCGCCGCCCACCGTATCAATATTCTCACCGGCTTCGTTAAGCACCTTGCCGTCCAGCACAGAAATCACGTTGAACAGCGGCACATTTTCCAGCATACCGGAATTGATCAAGGCCATATTGTAGCTAGCCACGTCCTCCCGGGACAGCATACCATACAGCGTACCGTCCTCATTGGATACGGGGATCGCAGAGATCTGAGGATGCTCCTGCAGATTTCTCCAACCACGGCTGATGGTCACGGCAGGACTCAAGAAGGGCGGTGTATCAAAATCCAGATCCCGAACTTGGGTATGCATACTGTGGATGCGCTTGGGGGGCTCAAAACCGAAGCGATCCAGCACCAGCTGGGTCTCGTCAGATACCCGACCTAAACAAGCAGGCTCATATTCCCGGTCGCCCACCGCATTGCGCAGGGCGGCATATGCCATAGCGGCCACAATGGAGTCTGTATCCGGGTTGCGATGTCCGGTTACATAAATAGGATCCATAAACTTACCTCCATTTTCATAGTATCCTTGCCCCCCTCTCTGAGGGGGATGTGGGCAAAGCCCACAGGGAAGTGTCTTACAGGATAAGCACCGCCATTATGACAACCCCTCAGTCACCTCCGGTGACAGCTCCCCTACAAAGGGAGCCAAGGGGTGCAGTGCAAGAATTATTCTGTGGTGATCTCTCCGGCCAGGCTCTGACCGAACAATTCTGTGACCTGCCCGGCATCCATGCCCTGTCCCAAAGCCCACATAAGCTTGGTCATGGCAGCCTCCGAGGTCATATCCCGACCCTGGATCACACCCAGATCCAGCAACTGATTGCCAACTTGGTAGACCCGCAGATCAGAACTGTCATACAAACATTGGGTGGTCACCACCACGCTGACACCCTGTTCCACCGCACGGCGGATGCCGGAAAGTCCCTGTCCCAGCACGTTGACACCGCCCAAGCCGAAGGCTTCAATCACGATGCCCTGATAGCCCATTTGCACCAATGCGTCAAAAATCTCCGGAGACAGACCGGGAGTCAGCTTCAGCAAAAACACATCCTTGCTGATGCCATCTTTCAAAGCAGGGGGTACGCTGACGGTCTTGGGAATGTTTAATTCCAGACCGCGACCGGTCACCACACCCACATAACGGGCATTGATGCTTTCAAAAGCATTGAATCCCGAGGCACGCACCTTAACGGCTCGGCAGCCACGCATGACCCGGCGGTCAAATGCCAGGAACACACCGCCATGACCACAAGCTGCCATGGCAAAGGCTGTCCGCAAATTGTCCGGGCCATCGCTGAGTTCTTCACTGAGGGGCACCTGAGAGCCGGTAAAGACCACAGGCACCCCAATGCCCGGCAACATAAAGGTCACCGCAGAGGCGGTGTATGCCATGGTATCCGTACCGTGAGAAACCACGATGCCGTCAAAATCCCCGGCAGCCCGGTAAATATGCCGTGCGATTTCCTGCCATTGCTCCGGACGGATGTTGGAAGAGTCCAGGCACATCACATCCCGGATGGTAATATCATAATAGGTTCTCAGCTGATCAATATGCTGCTCCATGACACCGGAGCTTTGGGGCGCAAGACCGTCACCGCCGGGCATGGACGCGATGGTGCCACCGGTGGTCAACAGTAAGATCTTTTTCTTGGGATCCATATAAGCCTCCTACACATAATGATACAGAGTAATTATACCCTTTTTCCGATAAAATAGCAAGCACTATATTTATCGGGCTAACGCCCAGAGTTGATAGTTGATAGTTGACAGTTGACAGTTAAGGTATTTCCTTCGGAAATGAATTTAAAATTGTCCGCAAAGCGGACACCTTCACTTTCCACTTTCCACTCTCAATTATTTATCATGCAAACGGAATGATAAATTTGGAATTTATACTTGCATTTTTTAACATAGAGATGTAGAATAATAGTACAATTAAAATGTGGAGGTATGTCCTATGAATGTACTGGTTACCGGCGGTGCCGGCTATATTGGCTCCCACACCTGTGTTGAGCTGCTGGAAAGCGGCTACGGTGTTGTAGTCATCGACAATCTGTGCAATTCCAACCCCAAGTCTCTGGAGCGTGTCAAGGAACTGACCGGCAAGGACTTTAAGTTCTACGAAGGCGATGTTCGTGACGAAGCTTTACTGACCAAGATCTTTGCGGAAAACGAGATCGGCTGTGTGATTCACTTTGCCGGTTTGAAGGCTGTTGGTGAAAGTGTTTCCATGCCCTGGGAATACTATGACAATAACTTGAATTCCACTTTGGTTCTGACCAAGGTCATGAAGAAGGTGGGCATGAAGAATCTGATCTTCTCCTCCTCTGCCACAGTTTACACCGCCGACAACGAGATGCCCCTGCGTGAGAACAGCCGCACCGGTGGCTGCACCAACCCCTATGGCTGGACCAAGTACATGACCGAGCAGATCCTCTCCGGCATGGCCCATGCCGATGATCAGTGGTCTATCTGCCTGCTGCGGTACTTCAACCCCATCGGTGCCCACGCAAGCGGCCGCATTGGTGAAGATCCTCAGGGCATCCCCAACAACCTGATGCCCTACATCACTCAGGTGGCTGTGGGGCGCCGGGAAAAGCTGAGTGTTTTCGGTAACGATTACGACACCCATGACGGCACCGGTGTCCGTGACTATATCCATGTGGTAGACTTGGCCAAGGGTCACGTGGCTGCTGTAGAATATGTAGATAATCATACCGGCTGCGAAGTGTTCATTCTGGGAACCGGCTCCGGCTACAGTGTGCTGGAT
>JAFYVL010000061.1 GCA_017549125.1 Oscillospiraceae bacterium
GCGTTCGTCCTGAGCCAGGATCAAACTCTCAAAAAATTGTATCTATACGGCAGGAGCAAGCCCCTACCCTACAAATCAAGTTTTGAATAATCTGTCTAGCAAATATACTCAAGAATTTTCGTTGGCTGTTATTCGTTCTAAAACGCTTAAACAATCCATTAATTGTCAAGGTGTTTGTTCGTCTTTGCGTTATTCAATTTACAAGGTACAGTACGCGCTGACCTCCCGGTTTTAGGCCGTTCATCGGACAGCTGGGTTATAGTATCATATGGTTTTCATTTTGTCAACAACTTTTTTTAATTTTTTTAAAAAATTTTTTCAAGCCCTTTGCAACCTTGCATTCTACTGCGTATTATGCTATTTTATATATAATGTATTCGACAACATTCGCCCAATATCGGCGAGCATAAAAAGGTGATTTTCGATATGTATACTCCTAAATATCTCAATAACTCTAAGAAGGAAGCCTCCAACTTTTGGCTGGATGCGCTGTTTTTCCCCTTCGCCGTGTTATACGGCGAGCTGCTGCTTCGGATCTTTGTTGCGGATATTACATTCTTTAGCGCAGCATTTATCCGCGTCTTATTTTTCTCCCTGGCAGCCGGCCTGCTGATCTATTCTCTGTTAAGTCTGATCCCCAAGCGCAAGGTCAGACGAGGCATTGCCATTGGACTGTTAGTCATTGGTGCGGTGGTTCTTTGCGTGCAATATTGCTGTAAGGGTTTCTTCCGGATCTATTTCCCCTTCCTGTATGTCTTAGGTATGTCCGGACAAGCCACCGGTGATTTCTCCGGCAATATTGTGGACGTGATGCTCAGCAGCATTCCCTTTATTCTGCTTTCCTTCCTGCCCACCATTCTCTTTGTTGTATTACGCAAATGTTTCTTCACCCGCCGACCCACCCATATTGGAAGCCGCATCGTTGTGGCCGGTCTGATGGTGGTTTTGCAGATTTTGGGTGTGGCCACATCCAATACCGACGAAGCAGAACCCCTCTATACTTATAATTTCTCCACCAATGAAGCCATTCCGGAATTCGGTGTATTGACCACCATGCGCCTGGAACTGCAGTATGCCATCTTTGGCAACCCTGCACCTCCGGAGTTAGAATTGGATCTGCCCCCGCTGCCCTCTTATTCCTCCCAAAACAGCCAGACCCCTGCCACCGAGCCCGACTCCACCCAGGATCCCGAGGCTTCCACCCCTCCGGAAGTCACTGAGCCTCCTGTGATTGAATATGGATACAATATTCTGGATCGTATTGATTTCGAGGCCATGGCAAATTCCACCTCTAATAACACGCTGGAATCCATGCATAAGTATTTCGGTGCTTTGGAGCCTTCTCAGAAAAACGAATACACCGGTCGCTTTGCCGGCAAGAATCTGATCCTCATTACCGCAGAAGCGTTCTCTCCTTATGTAATTAGTGAGGAACTAACCCCTACCCTGTACCGTTTGACCCACGAGTCCTTTGTGTTTAACAATTTCTATCAACCCAACTGGAGTCAATCTACCTCCGGTGGCGAGTTTGCGGTAATGACCGGCGTGATTCCCACCTGGGTCAACAGTTCCACCGCCTTTATGGCAAGTATCGGCAAGAACATGAAGACCGGTCTGGGCTGGCTGTTCCAGGAACAGGGTTATAGCGCACTGGCTTACCACAACAACACCCACACCTACTATAGTCGAAACAAGACCCATCCCAATCTGGGATATGATTTCACCGCCATCGGCAACGGTCTGCAGCTGCCCAGCGACAAATGGCCCCGTTCCGACCTGGAAATGATGGAGGCCACTGTTGATGATTACATTGCAGAATATGTAAATAACGGTAAAAACTTCCATGCTTACTACATGACTGTCAGCGGCCATGCCCTTTACAACTGGGGCGGCAATGCCATGTCCCGGAAATATAAAGAGATCGCCCAGCAGGCATATCCCAACAGTTCCCAGACCGTCCAGGCCTATATTGCCTGCAACCTGGAACTGGAATACGCATTGAGCCATTTGGTGCAGCGTTTGGAGGAGGCCGGCATTGCCGACGATACGGTGATCGTTCTGGCGGCAGACCACTATCCCTACGGCATGATCGAAAACGGTGTGGACTATTATAATGAGCTGACCGGTTTGAATGACAGCGAATCTGCCATCTCCCGTTATGAAAACACCTTGATCCTGTGGTGTGGCGACGGCGCAGAAACCGTGGTGGTAGACACCCCCTGTTCCTCTATTGATATCGTTCCCACCCTGTTGAATCTGTTCGGCATCGATTATGACTCCCGTCTGTACTCCGGACGTGATGTATTTGCCACCAACTATACTGTGGATCAAGCATCCACCTGTATGCCGCTGGTGGTGTTGCCCAACACCGGCGGCACTAGCTGGATCACTGCAGCCGGCACTTATCACGCATCCAAAAAAACCTTCATTCCCAACCCCGGTGTGGAAGTGGATGATGAATATGTAGAGACCGTCAAAACCCTGGTGCAGGCAAAAATGACCTATGCCAAGTACATCCTCCAGCAGGATTATTATGACGAGATCTTCGATTAAAAAATGGTCTGTTGCATTAGCAACAGACCATTTTCTATCTATGGGAGGTATTGGCAGAGATATTGGTCAGCACCTGGGCGGCAGTATCTTCCAGTGTGGTCAGATCCGCCAGGCTGATCATCCCTTGCAGCACTCCGTTTTGCGTCACCGGCAATCGGCGGATCTGGTGGCTGCCCATAATCCGGGACACTTCCTCCACCGCTGTTTCCGGCACAACAGACACCACCTGTCGGGTCATAATATCTCCAACTTTGGTTTGCTGTGGCAATCGATTCTGCGCCATACACCGGATCACCAGATCCCTGTCCGTCACCATCCCCTGTAAATGTCCCCGGCTGTCGCAGACCGGCAATGCACCTATATTATAATGTGTCAATGTACGAGCCGCCACATCGGCAGTAGCATCCGGGGCAATGGGGATCACCGATTGGGTCATAATATCCTTGGCTTGCATTGGCTTCCCTCCTTTTAGGGAATCATTACCAATATAAGGAAAAAATATACACCGCCAACCTTCGAGCTGGCGGTGTATGGATTATTTCTGTTTGTAAGTGGACAGGAAGTCGGCGAGTTTGGCGGATGCCTGTTCCAGATCCTCGATCCGGGGTAAGTACACCAGACGGAAATGGTCGGGCTGTTTCCAGTTGAAGCCGGAACCGGGGACGATCAGCACACGCTTTTCCCGGAGGAAATCCAGGGCGAACTGGTTATCGTCATAGATATTGAACTTCTTCACATCGATCTTAGGGAAGATATAGAAGGCGGCTTTGGGCTTCACCACAGAAAGACCCGGAATGTCATTGATAGCCTTGCAGATATAATCTCTCTGCTCATAGACACGGCCACCGGGAACGATATATTCGTTGACGGACTGGTAGCCACCCAGTGCAGTCTGGATAATGGACTGACCGGGCACATTGGAGCAAAGACGCATGTTAGACAGCATATTGATGCCTGCCATATAGTCTCTGGCAATATCCTTGTTGCCGGACAGGATCATCCAGCCCACGCGGAAGCCGCAAACCATGTGAGATTTACTCAAACCGCTGAAGGTCACGCAGAACAGATCCGGTGCCAGGGATGCAATGGAGATATGCTCCTCACCGTCCATAACCAGACGGTCATACATCTCGTCAGAGAAAACGATCAGCTCATGGCGACGAGCCACATCCACGATCTGCTCCAATAACTCCTTGGGATACAACGCACCTGTGGGGTTGTTGGGGTTAATGATCACGATTGCCTTGGTCTTGCAGGTGATCTTGCTCTCAATATCCGCAATATCCGGATACCAATCGGAAGATTCATCACAAATATAATGCACAGCTGTGCCACCTGCCAGATTGGTGCAGGCTGTCCACAGAGGATAGTCGGGGCTGGGGATCAGCACCTCGTCACCGGAATTGAGCAGTGCATTCAAAGAAAGCTGGATCAGCTCGCTGGCACCGTTGCCGGTGTAGATATCCTTCATGGTCACATTGGGAATATTCTTGATCTGGGCATACTGCATGACCGCCTTACGGGCAGCGAATACACCACGGGAATCAGAATAGCCCTGGCAGTCCACAATATTATGGCGCATATCCTGGATCACTTCCTCAGGGGCGGTGAATCCAAACGGTGCAGGATTGCCGATATTTAGCTTCAGAATCTTCAGACCCTGTTCTTCCATACGGGCAGCCTCGTCAACAACGGGGCCACGAACGTCATACAGAACATGTTCCAGTTTATCGGCTTTTCCAAAAGTTCTCATAATATCATCTCCAAAGAAGGGTTGTTCGTATTATAACACACACAAGTCAAAAAGCAAAGAGCAAATTAACGCTTATTCAAGCCATAGGGACGACCTTTCGGCAAATTCAGCACATAATCCGCAGATACGCCGTAAAAATTACACAGCACTTTCAGGTGCCGCATAGGAATCTCTGTTTCTCCTGTTTCGTATCTTCGATACATTGTGCGACCAATCTTCAATAAATCAGCCATCTGCTGTTGGGTATAGTCCTTATCTTCCCGAAGACCACGCAAAATTTCAAAAGTTTCCATATCATCACCGGAAACATCATAACACATGACACAAATTTGTGTTGACAATGGCACAAATTTGTGTCATAATATTTTCAAATACAAAGGGGGTACTCTTAATGGATTCCTATATGCAACTTCTGCATCAATACTTATCTGAGCATCAACCGAATTACGGCTGGCGCGATGCCGAAAGTCTTTTAGAAATGATATATCATTACTACACAGAAGACAATCCCGTTGATAACGACTATATTAAAAAGCAGTTTGAACAGGTGCATGAAATCTTACGCAAGCTTTCCTTGGCTGAAAACGACCGTATCTTCTTACTTACCGTCAGCCTGTGTTCCGAATGTGAAAAGCAAGCCTTTATCGCAGGTTTGCAGGTTGGGGTGCGCTTATTTACTGCGCTGGCACAGTGAACGGAAATAGAGAAATTACAATTTATCGTACTGTTTGCACATCGAAATCACATGGTGCAAAAAACCGCCTTGGGAAGTTCCCAAGGCGGTTTTTATCAGAATTCACACTTTGCTTCGATATAAGCCTTCAGCTCGCTGATGGGAATACGAACCTGCTCCATGGTGTCACGGTCACGGACGGTGACGCAGTTGTCAGCAGGGGTGTTCTCGTCGCCCACGGTCTGGAAGTCCACGGTGATGCACAAGGGAGTGCCGATCTCGTCCTCACGGCGATAACGCTTACCGATAGAACCGGCATCGTCAAAATCGATCATGAAGTACTTCTTCAGCTCACGGTAGATCTCTTCAGCCTTGGGGCTCAGCTTCTTGGACAGGGGCAGGATAGCAGCCTTGAAGGGAGCCAGAGCAGGATGCAGGCGCAGAACGGTACGCACATCGTCCTTGCCGTTCTTATCCTGACCAACGACCTCTTCGTCGTAAGCTTCGCACAGGAATGCCAAAGCCACACGGTCGCAACCCAGGGAGGGCTCGATGACGTAGGGAATGTAGTGCTCGTTGGCTTCCTGATCGTAGTAATCCAGAGCCTTGCCGGATGCCTCCTGGTGACGACCCAGGTCGTAGTCAGTACGGTCAGCAATGCCCCACAGTTCGCCCCAGCCGCTGCCGAAGGGGAACTGATACTCGATGTCGGTGGTTGCACGGGAGTAGAATGCCAGCTCTGCAGGATCGTGGTCACGCAGACGCAGGCTGTCTTCCTTGATGCCCAGGCTGATCAGCCAGTTCTTGCAGAAATCCTTCCAGTAAGCAAACCACTCCAGGTCAGTACCGGGCTTGCAGAAGAACTCACATTCCATCTGCTCGAACTCACGGGTACGGAAGGTGAAGTTACCGGGGGTGATCTCGTTGCGGAAAGCCTTACCTACCTGGCAAACACCGAAGGGCAGCTTCTTACGAGTGGTACGCTGAATGTTAGCGAAGTTCACGAAAATACCCTGTGCGGTCTCGGGACGCAGATAGCAGACAGAGGAAGAGTCCTCAGTAACACCGATCTTGGTCTGGAACATCAGGTTGAACTTACGGATAGAAGTGAAGTGATGCTTGCCGCAGTTGGGGCAAACCACATCCTCATGCTCAGCGATGAAAGCATCCATCTGGGCATTGTCCATGGCGTCCACATTGACCTGCTTGCCAGACTCGGAAGCGGAGATCAGCTGGTCAGCACGCTGACGAGAGCCACAGCCCTTGCAATCCACCAGGGGATCAGAGAAAGAGCCCACGTGACCGGTGGTGATCCAGGTCTGAGGGTTCATGAGGATAGCGGCATCCAGACCCACGTTGTAGTCGGATTCCTGGACGAATTTCTTCAGCCATGCCTTCTTAACATTGTTCTTGAACTCCACACCCAGAGGGCCGTAGTCCCAAGAGTTAGCCAAACCGCCGTAGATCTCAGAGCCTGCGTACACAAAGCCACGGTTCTTACAGAGGTTAACGATCATGTCTAATGTCTTTTCGCTGTTTTTCATGTATAGATCCTCCAAATTCGGATAATTTTAGAATTGATACTCTATTATAGCCGTAAAGCGCCTGTAAATCAAGAGATTTTTCAAATTAACCACCAGGATTTAGGTCTTCATCCATCATTTGATAAATACGGTTACCTAAATCGATGGTACTCATACCTGCATAATCCTCCGGCTGCAGAACCCCTACCAGGTGCAAATGCATATCTGTGGCCTTGAAACGAAGCAGGTTAGGAAGCGCATCGTAGGTGTTTTGCAGGGTACAGACCACAATGGGCACCTGCGCCTTTTGCGCCACCTTAAACACACCGCTGCGGAAAGGATGCAATTTCCGATCCAAACTTACATAGCCCTCCGGGAACACACCGATGGACACCACATCTTCTTTTAAAAGACGGATGCAGTTGAGAATGGTTTTTAAAGCTTCTCGGTCATTTTCCCGGTTAACGGATTGGCACATCAGCTTTCTCAGGAATGGGCCGATCACCGGTTTTTTCTCATTTTCCCGTTTGGAGATGAATGCCAGCTCATATTGGGGGAAAGACCGCATCAGCACACCGGGGTCAATATCATTGATATGGTTGCACACCAGCATCACACGCTTGCATTTAGGCGCAAGTTCCAGTCCTCGGGTATGTACCCGCCACCGAATGGTAGGAAACACGATCTGGATGGCCATGTGCAACACCCAGCGGTAGAATTTGCTATCTTTTTCCTGGGGCTTTTCCATATCCACACACCAGGCCATAATAAAGATTACCAGCGCCAGCAGGATCAGCCATCCTAAAAATGCGCCTATACAACTCAAGGGCAATACCCAGAGCCATGCCAGACCGCCAAATGCGTCTGCCGCCAAGGTCGCACCCACACCGGCACCCAGGGATAGGAGCAATAGGATATAAAAGGCCATTTTTCGCCCTCCTTCATCAAATTATATCTATTATAGCGAGAAAAGTTTTTATAAACAAGAGCCATTTTCGCAAAAACCCCGGAAAATGACTTTACTGTTTTTATTTTAATTGATATAATGGAAAATTATAAATTCTAATTTATCGCACACCCCGTGTAGCGTTCCCTACAATACATCGAAATAACAGCAACTGAAAGGATTTTTATGGTGACAGGTGTGGACAAAACCTTATACCAGATGGTACGAGATGCTGCATTGCGGTATCCCGGGCATTTGGCATACAGTTTTATGGGCAAAAACACCAGTTATCAGCAAATGCTTCGCCGGATTGATGCGGCCGCTGTGGGCATGGCCGCCCAGGGCATCCGCAAGGGTGATCGGGTTACCATCTGTATGCCCAACAGCCCCCAGGCGGTGGATTGTTTCTACGCACTCAATCGTCTGGGTGCGGTTGCCAACGTGATCCACCCGCTCTGCGCCCCGGCCGAACTGGAATTTTATTTAAAATTATCAGAAAGCAAGGCCATTTTGGTGCTGGATCAGTTTTATGAGAAGGTGGCTGCATTACAGCCTAACTGCGCCATTTGGGTGGCTGGCATCCGGGAGGAATTGCCGTGTCTCAAGCGGCTGTTTTACAAAAACACCCCCACAGGAGATTGTAGGCGTTGGGAGCAGGTGTGCAGATCCGGCAAGGAACTACCCCCTGTGGACACCGACGCACAAAGCTGTGCCTGTATTCTCTATTCCGGCGGCACCACCGGCACGCCCAAGGGCGTCTGCCTGTCCTCTGCAAATTTTAATGCCGCCGCTTTGCAAACCCTGGATGCCTGCGGCTTCCAGGATGTATCTTCCATGAAAATGCTGGCGGTATTGCCTATCTTCCACGGCTTCGGTCTGGGTGTGGGCATTCACACTCCATTGATTGCAGGCGCTGCCAGCATTTTAGTTCCCCGTTTCCAGCTCAAAAACTACATCCGCCTCATCCGTAAGGTACGACCGGATTTTCTTCCCGGTGTACCTGCGCTGTTTGATGCCCTGCTCCAATCCCCCAAGCTGAAGCATACCAACCTGGGCTTTTTAAAGGGTATTTTCTGCGGTGGCGATTCTCTGCCGGCGGAACTGAAGGGCCGGGTAGATGCCTTTTTACAGGCACACGGATGCAAGGAGCAGATTCGTGAGGGCTACGGCATGACCGAGTGTGTCAGTGTCACCTGTCTGACTCCTCGTTTCGCCGCTAAATATGACACCATCGGTTTGCCCTTTGCGCATACCTCATTTAAAATAGTTTCCCCCGGCACGACCCAGGAAGTTCCTCTGGGTACGGAGGGCGAGATCTGCATCAGCGGCCCATCGGTGATGTTGGGCTATCTGGATAACCAGGAAGAAACCCGACTGGCTTTACAAACCCACCCGGACGGTAAGCTTTGGTTGCATACCGGCGATCTGGGCAGTATGGATCATGATGGCTATGTACGGTTTATCCAGCGGCTGAAGCGAATGATCATAACCAACGGCTACAATGTCTATCCCACCCAATTAGAGGCTGTGCTTATGGCCCATCCCCAGGTGGAAGCCTGCTGTGTGGTGGGCGTTGCCGATCCCCAAAGAGGACAAAAGGTCAAAGCATTTCTGGTAGTCAAGGGCCAGCCCGATCCCCAGGACATTCTGGCCCATTGCCAGCATCAAGTGGCCAAATATGCCATGCCGAAGGAATTGGTATTTGTTGACAGCCTGCCTATGACCCACCTAAATAAGGTAGATTATCGAAAACTGGAAGAACTGTAACTTCCATTCTGGAGGATTTTATGAAACAACGAATTTGGGAACTGGATGCCATCCGTGGTATTTGTATCCTGGGTATGGTGCTGGTGCATATTTGCTTCGATCTATTCATGTTCGGCATTCTGAAGCCCACCGGTACACTTTACGATATCTTTTATTTTCTGAGCCAATGGGGCGGTGTTCTCTTTTTCCTGATCTCAGGCATCTGCGTGACTCTGGGTTCTCACCCTATTCGGCGCGGTCTCATGGTCTTTGGGGCAGGTTTACTCTGCACCCTGGTGACCGCAGGTATGTACTTGGCCGGCATGATGAGCAAGAGCATTATTATCTATTTCGGTGTTCTCCATTGTCTGGGTATTTGTATGCTGCTGTGGCCGCTTCTCAAGAAGCTGCCTGTATGGGGTCTGGGTATTCTGGGCATCGTCATCATTGCTGTAGGCTTTTATATTAAGCAATTCCGTGTGGAAACATTCCTGTTAGTCCCTCTCGGTTGGATGCCCCATTTCTTCGCTTCCTCGGATTACTTCCCCATTTTACCCAACCTAGGCTATTTCCTCATGGGTATCCTATTGGGACGAACCCTTTACCGCAAGAAAACTTCTCTTCTGCCCAAGGTGAATTCCAACAATCCCCTGCTCCGCTTCTTCAATTTCTTCGGCAAACATTCCTTGCCCATTTACCTGCTGCACCAACCCCTGGTCTATGCAGTGATCTATGGCTATATCCTCTGGAGGTATTGATATGAAAAAAACAACTGCTCAGAAACGACTGCTCCCGGTGACCTTATTATTGGGTCTGGTGGGATTACTCCTGCGTTTCTGGCTTTACGAATCCGGTGTAGAAAAAACCGGTCTGTTGGACGGCAGCCATCCTGCCAATATTTTGAGCTACGTACTGCTGTTCCTCACCCTGGGTTACTTGATCTTCACGGCCTTCCAATTCCCCAAAACCGGCAACGGCAACGTTCCCGGCTCTAACATCGCCGCTTTGGGTTGTATGGTCGCAGCTGTGGGTCTGTTGATCTCCAATATTTTCGATTTGGCACAAGCCCTTGACACCATCTCCCGCATCTGCGCCATTCTGGGTCTGGCCACCGGGTTGGGTATGCTGTACCTGGGCATTCAGAGAAAAAAGGGTCAGCCCGGTTCTTTGATTGTGTTTACCGTGGTGATTTGCTATTTCATGACCCATCTGGTGGGACAATATCGTTCCTGGAGTGCCGAGCCTCAGCTGCAGCATTATCTGTTCCCTCTGCTGGCATCTGTGTGCTTGATGCTCTTCGCCTACCATCGCGCGGCATTAGATGTAACCGGTCAGTCCTTCCGGCGATACATTTTCTTGAACCAGGCAGCTTTGTTCTTCTGCTGTATGTCTCTGAATACAGATAACTGGCTGTTCCATGTTTCTATGGCCATTTGGATGGCCACAGATCTGCATATTCCCCAGCAGAAGCAGCCCAAGCGATTGCCCATCCCCAAAAACGTGCGATTCTGCCTGGAAAAGCTCACCGATGCCGGATTTGATGCCTATATGGTAGGCGGTTGTGTCCGTGACAGTTTGCTGGACAAAACACCTCAGGATTACGATCTTTGCACCAATGCACTGCCGGAGGAGATCTGCGAGGTTTTTCAGGATTTCCAGCTGGTAAAAAGCGGTGAAAAGCACGGCACCATTGGTGTGGTTATCGAAAAGGAAGTGTACGAAATCACCACCTTTCGCACCGAAGGCGACTATACTGACAGCCGCCACCCCGGTTGGGTGAAATTCGTTCCCAATATTGAAGAAGATCTGTCCCGTCGGGATTTTACCGTGAATGCCATGGCATATACGCCCAAAGGAGGGCTGGTTGACCCTTTCGAGGACAGCAGGATTTGAGCCAACAAATCCTGCGTACCGTAGGCGATCCTGCCAAGCGTTTCACAGAGGATGCATTGCGGATCTTACGGGGCGTGCGGTTTGCGGTGCGTTATGATCTGACACCGGAAGCCGAGACGGAAGCAGCCATGTTGGGCATGACAGCGCTAATGGAGAATCTGGCCCGGGAACGGGTATTTGACGAACTGTGCAAGCTGCTGCCCACCGTAGGTGCAGAGGATCTGATCCGCTTCGCCCCGGTGATCGTACAGGTGATCCCGGAATTGGCGCAAGCTGTGGGGTTTGATCAGCATAGCGTGCATCATGCCTATGATGTTTACACCCACACCGCCCGTGTAGTACAGGTTGTCCCTGCCACCTTGCCCCTGCGCTGGGCTGCCCTGTTGCACGACGTGGGTAAGCCCCAAACCTTCACCCGAGACGAAAAGGGAGAGGGACATTTCCCGGATCATAGCCAGGTAGGCGCTGACATGGCAAATCAAATCCTTCTGCGTTTGAAAGCTCCCAACGCTCTGCGTGAACAGGTGGCTTTTCTGGTGGAAGCCCATATGCTCCCCTTGCCCCCGGATAAAAAAGTTCTCCGCCGCCGTGTGAGTAAATTCGGCAGGGAGAACATCCAAAATCTATTGTATTTACAAATGGCAGATCGGCTTAGCACCGGTGTGCATACGGATATTACAGAACTGAAACAGGCGCAGGCTCTGTTGGAAGAAATCCTGCAGGAAGGCAGCTGTTTACAGATCAAAGATCTGGCCATCGACGGCACTACTCTGGTAAAGCTGGGCATGAAGCCCGGCCCGCAAATGGGCAAGACCCTGTCTCGCCTGCTGGATCTGGTGCTCAACGAACAGATCCCCAACGAAGCCCATGCCCTCATGGAAGAAGCAAAAAAAGATATATGAAAAGCCCCCACTTTTCAGTGGGGGCTTCGCCTTTTGGGGCTAAAAAAGAAGAGAGGTAGAAAAGAGGGTATGCGGAAAGACTACAGTCTTTCGGGAAATATTACGGCTCACGGCTTCCGTAACATTTCTTATCTATATCCTACCTGTAGGTTTTGAACACAGAATAAACCATTTATAAACATTTTTCTAAAATTTTATGAACAAGCAAATTCAAATTTTCCGCTTTGCCTCCCCTGTAGGGGAGGTGCCCCGAAGGGGCGGAGGGGTGTTGTTAAATCCGCATAAATGTTGGCATTTACACCCCTCAGTCGCTTCGCGACAGCTCCCCTACGAGGGGAGCC
>JAFYVL010000062.1 GCA_017549125.1 Oscillospiraceae bacterium
AACCTCGCTGCAGTAGTCAAAGTAGTTGTCAGCTTTGATTCCCCGCTTGATGATGACCTTTCGGCGGGGTTTGTGAATCACTTGAATGAACACATTTTTTGGTTCAGACATAATCGAAAATTCCTTTCTCAATTCTTTGAATTTGACACCGTAGGCAACGAACAGTTTGATCGGAACAGGACTTTTGGCGTATTCGCCTGGATTGATGCCAAACTCCTTGCGAAAAGCCCGGGTATAGCCGTCCACACTGGCAAAACCAAGATCAAAAGCCACATCAATGATCTTGGTTTGCTCTGTTTTCAAACGCAGAGCGGACTTTGCCAACCGCATCCGACGGACATACTCAGCAGGAGCGTAACCGGTATGCTCCCGAAACAGTCGATGGGCATACCAGGGAGAAAAGTTACAGAGGTCTGCCAAAGTGGCCAGTGTGATCTCCTCTGTCAGATGGGCTTCGATATAGTCCTGCATTTTCTGTACCGCAAGAATCTGGTCCGTCATGTTCGTCACCTCCTTATCGTGAGTCTATTTTATAGCAATTAAGAAAAGATCTCTCGACCGTTTTTGTCATTGTTTTGTGGTTATAGGGTTTCAAAAGATTTCAATTAAAAATGTAACCATCATACCAATACTCAGTCTGAAACTTTTCCTATCACAATGAAACTAACCCAATTTTACAAAGGGCAGAAAAACCCTTGTAATTCATGTTTTTTAGAAAAAGAATAGAGTTGATAGTTTCAATACCAATGGTATTAGAACTATCAACCTTATTTGGTCCGAGTGTCGAGATTCGAACTCGAGGCAGTTTGGCGCTACGCGCTAACTGCCTGAGGCCAGAGATTGTGATACAAGAGGCCTCGAGTTCTCTTGCTAATACCAAAATAAAAAACAGGAACGAGCTATTGCTCATTCCTGTTTTTTGGTCCGAGTGTCGAGATTCGAACTCGAGGCCTCTTGAACCCCATTCAAGCGCGATACCAAACTTCGCCACACCCGGATTTTTGCTTGCGTTCCCTGAACGCTTCAGTATATTAGCACACATCGTCAGAAAATGCAAGCATTATTTTTAATTTTTTAAAAAATTTTTTTATTCGCCAGCGTCGGACTTAACAACCTTGCCCATATTCCACAATCTGGCTACCTGAATTTCGGCCTCTTTCTTCTGTTCCGGGGTCTCATATTCCACATAAACGGTATGCGCGCTGCAGTCTGCACACTCCACCTGGACATTCCAGCCACCCTCGTGAACCAGGTAGCCGCTACCGCGGCAAACAGGGCAATCTTCCAAATTAACGTTAGGATTTACTTCCATATTCATTCTCCTCATCTAAATACATTTTCATTTTGGTCATAGATCTCCACTCTGCGAGATTTGCTGAAGTCTGCTTTATAGTCGGGCAAATGCATCTCCACCGCCAAGGCAAGCTGTGCAGGATTCAAGGTAGGATTCTGACAGCAAACCAACGCATCCAACTCTATGGTATTGGGATCCACACTAACGACCGACAAACGGCGAATCATAGGAATAATATTTTGATCCTGGATACCGTTTTTGGTCTTCTTAGGAACGATCACGCTCTCCTGGCTAAAGAGATTCTCTATGGCCGATTGTGCTCCAGCAGGCACACCTGAATCATATTCCAGGGTTACCACACAATGGAGCAAACTCAGGTCGCGGATCTTTCGTCCGGTCTCGTATACTTCCAGGACTTTCACTCCGTCCACAAGGGCATTGTTTAAGCGATTGCAAATCTCATCGCAGGAAACGGTTTGGCCGTCCAGTTCAAAGTCCAGAAGCTCACAGGCGCTCTCAACACCCACAGACAAAGGTAGTGCAATAGAAACCGATGCTCTTGGATTGAAACCCTGGGTATGGGTCAAGGGAAGGTCCGCCCGTTTAAAGGCACGCTGGAACAGGCGCATGAGATCCAGATGGGAGATCCACACTCCCCTGCCGGTCTTTTCAAACAGTAATCTAGGCATCGCAGGCGACCTCCTTCAAAAGTTGATTCGCACCACAGCCGCTGCAACCATGACGGCAATCGGGTGTAATTTTCTCTTCGTATGCGCGCTTACGCTCACGGAGCAGAAACTGCTTGGTAACACCAACATCAATGGTATCCCAAGGCAGGATCTCATCCTCACCGTAGCCGCGGATGGTGTAGAAATCGGGGTCAATGCCACATTTCTCAAACGCATCCAGCCAGAGCTTATAATTGAAATACTCATCCCAGCCGTCCAGCTTTGCACCGCTGTTGGCCGCAACTTCCAATACTGCACCCAATCGGCGGTCACCACGGGCGGTCACAGCCTCCAGACGGCTAATGTCGGATGTATGATAGTTATACTCGATGGATTTGCTATAGAAATGATCCTTCAACAGATGGCAACGACGCAGATACTCCTGGGGAGTAATCTGCTTCTCCCATTGGAAAGGTGTATGCGGCTTGGGAACAAAATATGCCGTAGCCACATGGACACGCAGGCCACGTTTTTTATTGGACGCGCACTCTTTCCAGGTTTGAATGACCTTATAAACCAGTTCTGCAATGCCCAGAACATCTTCATCTGTTTCCGTGGGCAAGCCCAGCATGAAATACAGTTTCACATTATTCCAACCGCCGGAGAAAGCATTGGCACAGGTGGTCAAGATCTCTTCTTCGGTGAGATTTTTATTGATAACATCTCTAAGGCGCTGGGTGCCGGCTTCCGGCGCAAAGGTCAGACCGCTCTTACGGGTTGTTTGCAGCTTTTGCATCAGTTCCCGGGAGAAATTATCTGCTCGCAGAGAGGGTACGGACAGATTGATCCGTCGCTGTGCGCAATAAGGAATCATTTCGTCCGTCAGTTCCTTCAGTTCTCTATAATCCGATGTGGAAAGGCTGGACAGGGTAATTTCATTATGGCCGGAATCTGTCAAGGTCTCAACCGCCTGCCGGTATAGCACATCGGCGCTCTTTTTTCTGACAGGTCGGCAAGAAAAACCAGCCTGGCAGAAGCGGCAACCACGGATACAGCCACGGAACACCTCTAAGTTCGCTCTGTCATGGACAATCTCCGTGGAAGGAACGATCATTTTGGTGGGATAATAGGCAGAATCCAGATCCTCCACAATTCTCTTGGTAACCACTTGCGGCACACCGCTGATTGCCTTGATCTGGCGAATCGTACCATCCTCGTTATAAATATGCTCATAGAAGGAAGGCACATACACACCGGGGATCTTGGAAACCTCCAACAGGAATGCTTCCTTGCTCCAGCCTTCTGCCTTAGCCTTATCATAAAGGCTTACGATCTCCACGGTGATCTCTTCACCCTCACCCAGAGAGAAGAAATCAATAAAGTCAGCCAGCGGTTCTGGATTGAAGGCACATACACCACCGGCAAACACAATATTTTTCAACCCCTGGCGATCCTTGGATCGCAGAGGTACACCGGATAGATTGAGCATATTCAGAATATTGGTATAGCTCATCTCATAGCCGATGGTAAAGGCGATCATATCAAAATCCTTTACCGGGCTGTTGCTTTCCAACGCCCACAGGGGCAAGCCATTACTGCGCATGGCTTCTTCCATATCTCCCCAAGGGGCAAAAACACGCTCGCACCATACACCGTCCATCTCATTCATAATACCGTACAAGATCCGCATGCCCACATTGGACATACCGATCTCATAGGTATCCGGGAAACAGAAGGCCACACGGACACGCACATCCTGCAGATCTTTTTTGATTTCATTATATTCGCCACCGGTATATCGGGCAGGTTTCTGCACCGTTGGAAGCACTCTTTGCAGTAATTCGGTCATAGTCATACCTCTTTAGTATAATTATAGCTATTGTACTCTCTAGGGGGGCTGTTTGCAAGATAATTTTCTGCGAATCAACAAAAAAACAACCAACAGCAAGGGGTACAGCCCCAGAGAATATTGAATCATTAAATAGATACCCATGAGCACCAACAACACCATGGTGCATAATTCCACAGCAAACAACACAGATTTCCCAGACGGCATGTAAGATAGCACACCGGATACTGCACGACCGCCATCCAACGGCAACAGTGGTATCAGATTATATGCTGATTGAATCAGCCCACAAAAAGCCAGCAACGGAAGCGGACGCATAAAAAACATGAGTAACAATCCGCTCATTGGACCTGCCAAGGCGCAAACAATCGCCTTCCACCCTACCAAGGGTTCTGTCTCCATAATGGCTCCCATGGCACCGATGGTAATTTTTAATACTTTCATCCCTGTGGCTCGTAATGCCAGATAATGTCCCAATTCATGTATGGCTGCCGCCAGGATCCAGCAAACCACCAATTGCATGGGCAACAGCAAAAGGGCAACACATACAGAAAAGAAAAATATCGGCTTGAAGACCAGCTCAGGCATTGGCTAAAATCTCCTGGCAAAACACAGTCAACGCATCTGAAAAGCCTGTTCCCTGTCGAACATCTTCCAGCAAACCGGAAAAAGCCGGGATCGTAACCTTTGGGTCTCCGGGAATCAGCAGATCCCAAAACCAGTTGCGGATCGAAGGAATCAGCCCCAAAACAACAACTCCCAGAGCCAGCGATCCATAAATCGCCCATATCCTTTTTATTGGCTTTTTTCCGGGGATCTTGTACTGATCATTCAGTTCCGGCTGATAGAAAATTTCATACCCCACCCTTGCACCTCCTTAATATCCTGTTGCAAAAATTATATGACAGAGATTCCTTAGATATTAGGCTTGACAATAGGTATAAAATTCAATATAATACTGAAGAAATCGGGGTATGGCGAAGTTTGGTATCGCGCTTGGTTCGGGTCCAAGAGGCCTCGGGTTCGAATCCCGATACTCCGACCATGAAAAATCCGTCGACAAAAAGTCGACGGATTTTTCAGCTAAATTCGCCGTTGGCGAGCTAGATTTGCTCCGCATGCTAAATTGGCTTATGCCAGCTAAATTACCTGTGGGCAGCTAAGAGCGAATTTAATTTAGCTGTTGCGAAGCAACAATTTCGCTACGAAGTAATTTCGCTGCCGCCGTCAGGCGGCAATTTAGCTGCTGATTGCCTATATCAATACAGCGAAAACCAACAAGCAGTCGTGATGATTCGAATCCCGACACTCTGACCAAATAAGCACGATGGTTTTGATATGAAACCATCGTGCTATTTTATTTATTATAGGAATTTTAATAAGAATGTGATATAATCAATTCGACAAACTTGAATTTGACAAAGGAGGCTTTCTTATGAAAAAGCAAATTGCAGTACTGTTTGTTTGCGTTGTATTCCTATTGTCTATTACTGCTTGTGCAGTACCAAAAGATAATGTGATTGCGTCATTAGGCGAATACGAAAAAAAGGAATTCTTCACATCAGGGGGATTTCAGGATTATACCGATTACGCAAAATATTATTTCAACTCTGCAAATGCTGCAGAAAATCAGTACTTGAACAAAATACAGGATGCTGATTTTGCTATAATTAACACACATTTGGATGATTTTGAGGGATGGATTGAAACCATCAAGAATAGTGAGCCTTCGAGTGAAGTTGTTGTAAATTATGACTTTGACCGAGAAATCATTGATACAGAAGATTATTTCTATATTGATTCTGAAGAGCATACATGGAGCGATGGACATGCCTCGCTTGTAAAGTACAACATATATTTGTTTGATACCCAGACTCAAGTCCTATATTATTTTCACAACAACATCTAATAAGCAGATAAAACAGTTAAACGAATTCCAATTTGTCTAACTGCTGGGCAGTAACGATACCGAGCGGGTCAGGGCAGTAACGAAACGCAATGCACCGAGCACGCATTGTCAGTGGGCACTGCCCGCCTAATTCCAATTTGACAAAGGAGGTTAACTATGAAAAAGTTGATAGCATTAGTTTTAGCATTGGTCTGTGTACTTTATTTATCTGCTTGTGATGGCAAGGCGGGCAAAGATTTTGACAAAGCAGACGACTTGCACCAGTTTGATGCCACGATATTAGAAATTCATGATAATCATTTCTTGGTAGAGCCTCGTGTAGGAATGAATGAACTAAAGAGTGCCGACAAGATTGAGGTATCGACTCAAAATGCTGACAAATCTGTTGAATGGAAAGTTGGCGATTTGGTGTTAATCACATATGACGGTGTGATTTTGGAAACATATCCTGCTCGATTAAATCAAGTTTACAAGGTTGAAAAAGGAACTTTGAAACTTACAGAAGATGAAACTCAACCAGGAGGCACACCTGCCGATGAAACATTTGATATTACAGTATCTTATGCAAACTGGGGAGAACTCAATGAAATCTATTCCAAAGCATTGAACATTGATAAAATGGCAATTAGTAGTGTCAGACATTTACCAATCTACAAGTTCGACACATTGGCAGAACTTGAACAGTTCAAAAACGATGTTAAAGATGTATTGAGCATTGATGCTGGATATGATGAAATGCCATCGTTTAATGAATCAACTACTAAATACGATGAAAATTTCTTTGCAGAAAATACACTAATGCTTGTATATGTTGAAGCAACCAGTGGTTCTTATAGATATGGTGTAAATAGTGTCTATCATGCTGATGGCAATTTCTGTATTCATATTGAGCAAACAAACAATCCAGAAACACATACGGATGATATGTCAGGATGGTTCATTACTGTGGCAGTCCCTGATAGTATGGTTGCAGATTGCACCACATTTGATGCGGACTTCCAGTACGGATTCTACATAGATTAAACAGTTAGACAAACTTGAATTTGACAAAGGAGCATACTCGTATGAAAAAATTGATAGCATTTTCTCTTGTGTTGGTTTTTCTGTTAAGTTTGGCCGCCTGCTCTGCTAACGGAACAAACAACTCAAAACCGCAAATTGACAATAACACCACCAACCCAACTCCCGACAATACCACTAATTCTACACCCGATAATACTACATCACCCATTGTCGATAACGATGCAACGATTAAGACAGAATTGATTTCCAAGATTGGGATGCCGTTCCATCTCTGGAAAACTGAGGGTATGTCCCTTTGGCGTATCACTATTAGTGAAAACTCTGCCGAGAGAGAATACAGCAATAGTATGGAGGGACAGTTCATCCAAAAGTCTTTGTCTTGGAAAATCGAGAACGGGGAACTCGTAATTACTGGCGAGTGGAACGAAACATTTACTCTGGATTTGGACAAAATGGAAGCAACCTCTAAAACTGATGGAAAAGTTTATAGTATCGTCAAAGGTGATTCCTAAACAACAAATTGACCTATTCCAATTTGTCTAACTGATCGGTATGGTTTCATTTTTAAGTGAAACCTTTTGAAACCGCATCATTACTATCAAACGAATCCAGAAAAGAGTCACCTTTGTTAACCGACAAAAGTGACTCTTTTTCGTGATGATTTCAGAACATAACTTTTGAATTTACTGTTGCAATATCATACGCCGTGTGGTATCATCTACAACATAATTTTCCTTTGAGGTGGAGGGTGAGATATGAATATTGTATGCTTAGATTTAGAGGGTGTTCTGGTTCCCGAGATTTGGATCGAGTTTGCCAAGGAGAGCGGTATTTCTGAGTTGACACGAACCACGCGTGACGAGCCGGATTATGACAAGCTGATGAAATGGCGCATCGATGTACTGCGTCAACACGGAATGACTCTGGCGGATATTCAGGCTACCATTGCCAAGATTGATCCTATGGAAGGTGCAAAGGAATTTCTGGACACCTTGCGGAAGATGACGCAGGTTATTATCATCAGCGATACCTTTACTCAGTTTGCACAGCCACTGATGGAGAAGCTGGGTATGCCCACTATTTTTTGCAATGAGCTGATCGTGGGCGAAGATGGCTTTATTGCCAGCCACAAAATGCGCGTAGAGAAGTCCAAGTACACCACCGTCAAGCATCTGCAGGCTATGGGCTTTGACACCATTGCCGCCGGTGACAGCTTTAATGATCTGGGAATGATCGAGCAATCCAAGGCTGGCTTCCTGTTCCGTAGTACCGAGAGCATCAAGGCCGCCTATCCGCAGTATCAGGCCTTTGAAACATATGAGGATCTCTTGAATGCCATTCAAGAGGCATTATAAAAAGCAGGGTCAATGACCCTGCTTTTTATATCAATTGTTGTTCGTTAATAATCAACTTAAACTGCAAGCCAAGACATTCTGCGGCTTTTCTGCACAGGATCATACGTCCCATGAAAATCTCAAAATAATCCATGACAGAACCGAATTTGGTGTCAACTGTCAACTTCAGCTTTACCAAGGTTTTATCGTCATTGATTTTCAATGCGGATTTCTTAACGGAATAATTGACACGGTCATGAATGTCAAAGGTGGAAATTTCAGTATTGCGCACTCTGGATCTGCGCACATCCGCTTTATCTGCTAGGATCAGCGCAGCAGCAACCGCATTTACAGGCACACCGGTGCCTTCATCATGATTACCAATGGCTGTTACGATGGTAGCCATCTCACCGGGATCGCAGCCCATATCGTTTAGAATGCTCCAGGCCATCACTGCACCGGATTGAGAATGATCCTTGCGGTTCACCAAGTTTCCGATATCATGCAAATAACCGGCTATCTTCGCCAATTCTACAGTACGATCATCATATCCCATAGTTTTTAAAATATATCCGGCTGTTTCCGCCACATGAATTACATGGGCAAAACTATGCTCCGTAAATCCCAACGCACCCAATGATTCATCGGCACGGATAATATAGGTTTTAATGGCATCACTATTTGTCACCTGCTCGTATGTCAGCATATAATCACCTCCTGTTTCAATTATATCACATTTTACCTGTTTGACAATGGGATCTTTTCAAAATCCGGTTATACTATCTCCAAAGGAGGTTATTCCATGTGTACTGCAATATCCTTTCTGTCACAAGATCATTACTTTGGCAGGAATTTAGATTTGGAATATCACTATGAAGAAGCCGTGGTGATCACACCTCGCAATTATCCCTTTTCTTTTCGTGCTATGCCAGGGATGCCTTCCCATCACGCCCTCATTGGAATTGCCTATATCAGCGATCTTACCCCTTTATACTATGAGGCTGCCAATGAACACGGGCTCAGTATGGCAGGTTTGAATTTTCCGGGAAATGCGGTGTATCATCCATTGGATCCGGACAAGTATAATCCTGCCCCCTTTGAACTGATTCCCTGGATCTTGGGTCAATGCAAAACTGTCGGTGAAGCAGAAGTATTATTAAGGAACAGCAGCATCCTGGCAGAACCATTTAACGATCAGTTACCCCTAACACCCCTACACTGGATGGTTTCTGATTCCCGGCGAACCATTGTGGTAGAGCCCATGGCAGATAGATTAAAAATATACGAAAACCCCATCCATGTACTGACCAACAACCCTCCATTCCCCTATCATCTTGATAACATCTGCAATTATTTAAATCTCACCACCAAAGAACCTGTGAACCGTTTCCATGCCGGTTTACAGTTAGAACCCTATAGTCGAGGTATGGGTGCAATGGGATTACCAGGAGATCTATCTTCCTCCTCCCGATTTGTACGAGCCGCCTTTACCTTGCACAATGCTAAACAGGAGGAATCCCCTATTGATGCTGTCACCCAGTTCTTTCATATACTGGGGAGTGTAGAGCAACAGGAAGGCTGTGTACAAACCCAGCAGGGTTTTGAAAAAACCATTTATTCCAGCTGTTGCAATACCACAAAGGGCATCTACTACTACAAAACCTACGCAAACAGCCGGATCACCGCAGTGGATCTGTGGAGAGAAAACCTAAACGAAGCAAAATTAGTTGCATATCCATTGATTTTTTCACAGGATATCGCTACAGAAAATCAACCCTCACCACCTGCCATTTAATGCCGGTGGTGAGGCAGAGTGTCAAAAAAGCCGTCAATCGTCAAAACACAGGTTTTGATGATTGGCGGTTCGTTCTATTGTAGGGAACGTTGCGAACAGCGTTCCGGAAGACGCAAGATCGTAAAAAAACTTGCTACGCAAGGTGTTTTGACTTACTGCACAACTCGAACCGCTCGAGTATCCACATACACTTCGGGTTCGAGTTGCTTGTCTTGACGGCTTTAGTGACCTCTGCCAGTCTGTCAAAAAGGAATTTTTTGACAGACTGCCTCACCACCAGCAGTTTAATGCCGGTGGTGAGGATTTTATGGTCAAAATTGTCACGCAGAGAAAAACAAATGTAAATTTCTCAAAATCACCTATTTATTTTTTATGAATTATGCGTTATAATACGAAGAAGCATTTACAAAGAGAGGGTAAGCTATGAGAATCGTAATTAAAATTGGCACCAGCACATTGACCCACGCTACCGGCCATTTGAATATTCGTCGGGTAGAAGAACTGTGCAAGGTGTTTAGTGATATTAAAAATGCCGGTCATCAGGTCATTATCGTATCCTCCGGCGCCATCGGCATGGGCATCGGCAAACTGGGTTTGCAATCCAAGCCCACAGACATCCCCACTAAGCAGGCCGCTGCCGCTGTGGGTCAATGTGAACTGATGTATACATACGACCGGCTTTTTAGTGAATACAACCACAATGTGGCACAGCTATTGATTACCGGCGATGATGTGGAGAATCCCGTGCGGCATGAGAATTTCAGTAACACCTTAAATCGATTGCTGGAATTGGATGCCATTCCCATTATCAACGAGAATGACACCGTTGCCACCAACGAAATCGTCATTGGTGACAATGATACGCTGGCGGCTATTGTCGCCCAGAGCATTCAGGCAGATAAGCTGATTCTGCTATCCGATATTGATGGCCTGTACACCGCCGATCCTCATGCCAATCCCGACGCTGTTTTGATTCCCAAAATCCAATGCATTGATGATAAGGTGATTGCACTTGCCGGTGGCAGCGGCAGCAACCTTGGCACAGGCGGTATGGTTACCAAGCTGCAGGCCGCACAGATCTGCATGGATTGTCATTGCGATATGATTATCACCAACGGAAACAATCCTTCTGTCATTTATGATATTATGGACGGCAAGGCCGTCGGCACTACATTTTCGGAGAAATGATTATGAATGAAATGCTACAATCTGCAAAAAATGCAAAATTTGAAGTTTCCGCATTGACCGAACAACAAAAGAATTGCGCATTACAGGCTATGGCCGATGCCTTGGTCGCCAATTGTCAGCAGATCCTTGCGGCCAACGACCAGGATGTAGAAAATGCAAGAGGAACTATATCCGATGTTATGATCGACCGACTGAAGCTCACCGAAGAACGCATCCAAGGAATGGCGCAAGGCATTCGGGACGTTGCCAATCTGCCCGATCCTGTGGGACACCTTCTGGAAGAACACACCCGAGCAGACGGCTTGAATATTCGCAAGGTTTCTGTACCCATGGGTGTGATCGCCATCATTTACGAAAGTCGTCCTAACGTCACCAGCGATGCCGCCGCTTTGGCTTTGAAGAGCGGCAATGTGTGCGTACTGCGCGGCGGTAAAGAAGCATTTCGTTCTGCCAATGCAATCGTACAGGCCCTCAAGAGTGGTCTGCGCTCCGTTGGCATTACAGAAAATGCTGTAAACCTGGTGCAGGATACATCCCGTGCCAGCGCCACCGCTTTGATGACCGCTCAAGGATATGTGGATATGCTGATCCCCCGTGGTGGTGCAGGTTTGATCAATGCCTGTGTACAGCAGGCTACTGTCCCCTGTATTGCCACCGGCACAGGCATCTGCCATATTTACGTTGAAAAAACTGCCGATCAGGACATGGCACTTTCTATTATTGAAAATGCAAAAACCAGTCGTCCCAGCGTTTGCAACGCTCAGGAAGTTCTGCTGGTGGACAAGGAGATCGCCGGAGAGTTTTTACCCAAGGTTTACGATATTTTGGTTACCAAGCGCAAGGATGCAGGCAAGATTCCTGTAGAATTGCGATTGGACGAAGTAGCCGCAGGTATTATCCCTGGCAAAAATGCGGAATGCACCGACTTTGACACCGAGTTTCTGGACTATATCCTGGCTGTGAAATGTGTGGACAATACAGCACAGGCCGTTATGCATATTTCTGAGCATTCCACCGGTCATAGTGAAGCCATCGTCACAAGTTCTGATACCGCTAAGGCACAGTTCACTGCCGGTGTAGACAGCGCTGCTGTTTATGTGAATGCATCTACCCGTTTCACCGATGGCGGCGAATTTGGCCTTGGTTGCGAGATGGGCATTTCCACCCAGAAACTGCATGCCCGTGGCCCTATGGGACTTCGGGAATTGACCACATATAAGTACATTATTCAAGGTAATGGTCACACCAGATAGGAGGCAACCATGAAATACGGATTTATTGGCTGTGGCAATATGGGCGGTGCGCTCGCCAAGGCCTTAAGAAAAAGCACCGATAGCATTTTACTGTCCGACCCCTCCCCTGCCGCCATGAATTTGGCAAAGGAGCTGGGCTGCACCATGGCAGACAATGTAGAAACCGTCAAGCAATGTGAGCGTCTTTTCCTGGCTGTAAAGCCCCAGATCATGGAGTTGGTTTTAACGCCTCTGCAGGCGGTACTGGCGGAAAAGAAACCGCTTCTGATTACCATTGCCGCAGGTTTAGAAATTGCCAAAATCGAATCCTTTGTGGGTTGTAAGCTGCCCATTATCCGCATTATGCCCAACACCCCTGTGGCGGTTGGTAAGGGCATGATTACTTATTGCGCCAACGAGCTGGTTACCCGAGAGATGATCGATGATTTTCTGGCCGATATGCAATATGCCGGCAAGTTGGATGCTATCCCCGAAAAGCTGATTAATGCAGCCAGCGCATTGGCCGGTTGCGGTCCTGCATTTATGTACATGTTCATCGAAGCATTGGCTGACGGCGCTGTTGCTTGCGGCTTGCCCCGACAGAATGCCATCGCCTATGCCGCCGCCACCATGGCCGGTGCGGCTGAGATGGTACTAACCACAGGCACGCACCCCGGTGCATTAAAAGACGCTGTATGTTCTCCCGGTGGCAGCACCATTGAGGGTGTAAAAACCCTGGAGGAAAACGGCTTCCGTGGCGCAGCTATGGACTGTGTGGTAGCAGCCTATAAGCGCAGTGTGGAATTAGGTAAATAATGATAGTAAAAAGCAGGCATGATTCGTGCCTGCTTTTTGTTATAAATCGTTCAAGTCCAAGTCCTGGAATGGGTATTTCCGTGCCCAACCGGAATCTGTTTTCTGTAGGCTACTGCGGTGAGAAGAAAGCAAACGCACGATATCGTATGCGCTGATCCAGATCTCATTATTACATTCCTTTTGGCTTTCATCGAAAACCAACTGAATACCAAAGTGTAAGTGCACAGTCTCGATATTATTGGTATTTTCTTTATCAGAATAGCCGGTACACCCCATAAACCCTATTAAATCCCCTGCTTGCACCTGGTCGCCCTCAGACAAGCCGGCGGCAAAAGGTTTATCCTTTTGTAAATGGGCATAGTAATAATATCGTTTAGAGTCAAAGGAACGGATGCCAATGCGCCAGCCACCATAACGATTCCAGCCCATAGCTTCCACCACACCGCCTTCCACCGCTACAATGGGTGTACCCAGGCCGCCCATCAGATCATTACCCAAGTGTTTTCTTTTAAAGCCAAAACTGCGGCTATTGCCAAAATCGTCGCAATGGCTATATCCATATCCTGCGGCAATGGGTGAAAAGGCCTTTAGCCCATAGGCTGGCTTCCACTGCCCATCCACCTCTATGGCATAATGCCCCAGAAAGCCACCCAGCACGGCATGATAGGCGGTATCATAATAGTCATAATATTGATATAATCCCCCAAGCAATTCTTCTTTAGAGGCATCTGTTTGCAAATCCTTCGCCGCCCTCTTCACCTGGGATAATGGACATTTGCCCCCGGTACGGCATCCGGCTACTGCCAGAATATCGATCCAACTGATATGCTTTTCCTGCTGAGCGGTTGTAATATCCACATCCATGGCATATTTTAGCGACGCATAAGGTACGGAAAAATCCACCCAACGAATGGTGTCCGCCTGCACCGGAATCACAAACAATGACATTATCATAATCAGAATTAAAATCCGCTTGATCACACCATCACCTCATAGGTTAGGTTGCGACCAAGCGGATCTTATATTCCATGTAATTATTTCAAATCCTTGCGAATTCCTTCGGCAATTCTATAGATATCCTCCATCTTCTGAATGCCGGAGATCTGTTCTTTGTAATAGTTGGCATAAGCCACACCACGCAAATACCAGGCAAAATGTTTACGAGCCTCCAGGCAGGCAATATGTTCGCCTTTGTCCTCATAGGCCAATTCAAATTGGCGCACAGCCACATCCACACGACGAGCCAAGGGCGGTCTTTCCGGGATCGCCTTCCCTTCCATAGCCGCTTTTACCTGTTCAAACACCCAGGGATTACCAAAGGTGGAACGACCGATCATCAAGCCGTCGGCTTTTGTCCATTTCTGGCATTTCATGGCAGACTCGCTATCCACAATATCACCATTGGCGATCACCGGCACAGAGCATTGCTCCTTGACTTTACGGATATAATCCCAATCCGCCACACCGGTGTACAGCATACTGCGGGTGCGGCCATGGACAGCAATCATAGCTGCGCCTGCGTCCTCCATGCGCTTTGTAAAGTCCAGTACATTGACGCTGCCCTTATCCCATCCCAGACGACATTTCACGGTCACAGGCACATCCACAGCCTTGACAACCGCCTTGACGATCTCTCCGGCCAGCTCCGGTGTTCTCATCAAGCCACAGCCGTCACCGGAATTGGCGATCTTAGGCATGGGGCAGCCCATATTAATATCCAAAAAGTCGCAGCCGGAAATTTCCATTGCCAACTTTGCGCCTTCAGCCATGATGGCAGGATCATTACCAAAGATCTGTGCGCCGCAAATACTGCCTTCGTTCTTTCGTAGCAAGGCGGCACTTTTCTTATCCTTATACACCAATGCCCGGGATGAGACCATCTCGGTTACTGTAATACCTGCACCCAGCTCCGCACAAATGGTACGGAATGCCCAATCTGTGACACCTGCCATAGGGCCAAGCACCAATGGATTCTTTACTTCAATATTACCAATATACATAGTTCTCTCTTTTCTGGATTGATGGGACGATTATAGCACAATTCTTCTATTTATACAAGGGCAGACACCAGCCAAATAATCCCGGTACATAATGCGCCGCCGCAAGCCCATAGCAAATGGCTCATACGGTTCTGGGTTGTAGTTACACCATTGCCAATTAAGCGGTTTGCTTCTTTGAGCAGTTGGGCATCTGTAACGGCCGGTGTACCATCCTTCAATATAAAGATGGCCTGCTCAAACATTTGGGTCTGTGGGGATTGCATGACGATCACCTGTCGGGAAATACCTTTTACCATATTCAACACCTCCTATATAGGACAGTATTGCCTATGGAAAAATTTTCATACCCGATTATTGATCCCTGGGGCGCTTATATCGTCCTTTAGGCCCCCACTCCGGCAAGGGCAAACGCTGCATAGCACCAAAAATGCGCTCCTTCAGATCCGGGTATCGGGAACTGAGTTCATATATCAAATCTTTAATTTCCTCACGCTTGGTATGCTTATCCACAGGACAGCGGTTGGTCAGCACCGGTAAATTGGCTCTTTCCGCAAAGCTGTCGATGGTGCGCTCATGGATATACAGCATAGGACGGATCTGAATAATGCCGGTGCGATCCAGATCTGTAACCGGCTGGAAGCAGCTGATTCTGCCTTCGTAGATCAAGGACATTACAAAGGTCTCCACCGCATCATCATAATGGTGACCCAGCGCCAACTTGTTCAATCCCCTGTCCAGAAGCGCTTGATTCAATGCGCCACGACGCATCTTAGAACACATAGAGCATGGATTCTTTTCCTTGCGATGATCAAAGATAATAGGGCCGATCTCTGTCTTGACCAAGGTTAGGGGCACTTCTAATTGATCACACAATTGCTGGATGCCGCTAAAGTCCATACCCAATCCCATATCAATGGTAATGGCTTCCAGTTCAAAGGGGTTATGATTATATTTTCTGAGTTCCGCCAGGAATACCAAGAGTGCCAGGGAATCCTTACCTCCGGACACACCAACACCGATTTTATCACCCGGTTCAATCATGTGGTAGTCTTCCACACAGCGACGAACCAATCCAATTAGTTTCTGCATACTAGAATTCCTCCAAAATAATTTCAAAATCGCAAGCGAGCATTTAAGAGTATGCGTGAGTATTTGCGAGCATTTGGCAGTTTATTATTGTTTTCGTAAATTATATTAAAAAATGTGTTGACATTAAATTACCTATGTGGTATAAAGTTCTAGCGTCATGCAGACATTGTAATGCCTGCACATGAATTTGTCAAAATATTTTACCTATTGGAGGAACGCATAATGTCCACTACTTTGCTGAAAAAGGAGACCCTGGAGCGCAAGTGGTACATCGTTGACGCTGCTGGTAAGCCCCTGGGCCGTACCGCTGTCACCGTTGCTAACCTGCTGCGCGGCAAGCACAAGGTCGATTTCACCCCCAACGTTGACTGCGGTGACTACGTTATCGTGATCAACACCGACAAGGCTGTTCTGACCGGCAAGAAGCTGGAGCAGAAGTCCTACTACCGTGTATCCGGCTGGATCGGCGGTCTGAAGGAAACCAAGGCTCGCATCATGATGGAGAACCGCTCCGACTACGCTATGGAGCTGGCCGTCAAGGGCATGCTGCCCAAGAACACCCTGGGCAAGCACGCTATGACCCGTCTGCACCTGTACAAGGGTGCTGAGCATCCCCATGCTGCTCAGAAGCCCGA